>NZ_RZPB01001203.1:0-1218 GCF_003998535.1 Mesorhizobium sp. M7A.F.Ca.AU.002.02.1.1
GTCTTCCGATGCCTGGGTGCTCGCCGGCGACCTGGTCTATGTCTTCGAGAATGTCGAAGGCCCAGGGGCCGTCGTCGATGTCGATACGCCGATGTATGTGCCGGTCGGTCTTGCTCTTGGCAGCCAACAGAACCTGTTGATGGCCACCGAAGCGATGATGAAACAGGTCGGCTATGAAGCGCAACGTGTCATTCCAGTACATGAGGAAAGGCTCAAGGACCGCTTTCCGTCGCGGATCACCAAGGACGGACTGCGCATTTCGGAGATCTGCCTGGCTGACGGCGAGACATCCAAGGTACGATGATGTCAACAAACTTGAAGCAAGTCGCAGTTATCGGCGGCGGACTGGTCGGAAGCGGCTGGGCGGTCGTCTTTGCGCGTGCTGGCATCCCGGTTCGGCTATTCGACGCAAGTGAAGACATCCGGCAAGGCGCGTCCTCTCGTATCCGTGGCAGTCTTTCGGACATGCAAGAGTTCGGCCTGGTCAGCGATGTCGATGCAATCGCGCAACGCATCGAAGTGGTCGACAGCTTGGTCGATGCAGTGTCGGGGGCCGATTACGTGCAGGAATCCGTCTTCGAACGCGTCGACGTAAAAAAGGCAGTGTCCGCCGAGATCGGCGCTGCCATACGTGACGATGCGGTGGTAGGCAGTTCGAGTTCCGGCATACCGGCTTCGATGTTCACTGAACAGGCCCCAAGGCGATCGCGCTTTCTAATCGCCCACCCGGTCAATCCACCGCATCTGGTGCCGCTTGTCGAACTGGTAGCTGCCCCATGGACGGATCCGGAAATCGTTCCATGGCTGCGCGAGACGATGGAGCAAGTCGGACAGGTGCCGATCGTCGTCAACCGTGAGATCGAAGGCTTTATTCTCAACCGCCTCCAAGGTGCGCTGCTGAACGAAGCCTGGGCGCTGTTGGATGCGGGCTTGGCAAGTGTGGCCGACATTGATCGAACAGTTGCTCATGGTCTCGGCCTGCGCTGGTCGTTCATGGGACCGTTCGAGACGATCGATCTGAATGCACCCGGTGGCATAGACGATTACGCACAACGTTTGGGAACGCTGTACCACTCGATCGCACAGGATCGCCGCGATCCGAAACCCTGGTCCCCTGATCTGATTAAACTCGCCACGGCCGAGCGCCGGGAAATACTGGCAAAGCCAGAGCTCGAGGCCCGTTCGGCATGGCGCAACCGTCGGCTTATGGCTCTGGTT
>NZ_RZPB01001204.1:0-1215 GCF_003998535.1 Mesorhizobium sp. M7A.F.Ca.AU.002.02.1.1
CACCGGAACCGTTGGAATGGTCTGTTCGGGGCTCGCTGCCGCTTGCCTGTCGCTGGCCGGCAGCGCCAGCCACAGCGCCACGGCGGCGACGCCAAGCAGTGCGGCGGTGCCGATCGCGGCAATCACCAGATGCGAGTTCGAACGGACTTCCTGCCAGAAGGACGGCCGCATGTCGTATCCGAACTGCATGGCAAAGCGCCGACGTTCCGGCGTACCGAAACTGAAGGGCTCTCTCACTCTTGCCACCTCCATAAGCGGGCCGACGTTCTTTCAATCGGTGCCGGAAGTCCGGCGTCTGATCCGCATCGGTCCCAAAAACAACGCGGGCAGGCCCGCAACAATCCCCGAACAATCGCCCAGAACCGGCAGCTTTCGCCTGCGATTGTGGCATCAGTACGCCAACATAGAGGATTCTGCGCCTTTGCGGGAAATTGCGCAATGCGTCGCACGGGCAACAAATGTTACAACAAATATTACAATATTACATCAGGCCGGCCGGCTAGATCCTGTCGCGCAGCGCAAACCAGTTGAGCGCCAGGAACAGCAGCGGCGTGCGGAAACGCCGGCCGCCAGGGAAAGGCGGGATTTTCAGATCCTCGATCAGCTTCAGCCGGTCGCGGTTGCCGGCAACGGTTTCGGCATAGAGTTTACCGAAGTAGTTCGACAGCATGACGCCGTGGCCGGAATAGCCGCCGGCCGAGATCACATTGGGCATCACTTCGCGCACGAACGGCTTTCTTGGCACCGTGATGCCGACATAGCCGCCCCAGCCATGCGTGATCTCGACATCCCCGAGCGCCGGATAGAGTTCCGCGATCTGGCGACGGATGTGGATGTGGATATCCCGGGGATCGTTGACGCCATAGACCTCGCGTCCGCCAAACAGCAGCCGCCCGTCCTTCGATCTGCGGAAATAGCGCACGACGAAGCGGGAATCGTCGACCGCCTCGCCGCCCCGCAAAACGTTCGAGTCGGCTCCCAGAGGCACGGTCGCGCCGATGAAGGAACCGATCGGCATGACGTGCGCGGCACTCACCGGCTCGAGCGCGCCGCCATAGGCGTTGACCGCGATCAGGCATTTCTGCGCCGTCACCGTGCCTCTCGACGTCGAAACCTTGATCTTGCCGCCACTGGAAATGATGCCGGTTGATTGAGTCCCCTCGAACAGCTGCGCGCCTGCAAGCGCTGCCACCCGCGCTGTGCCGATCACCAGCT
>NZ_RZPB01001205.1:0-1212 GCF_003998535.1 Mesorhizobium sp. M7A.F.Ca.AU.002.02.1.1
TGGTCGATCGCATCGCCGCCGAACATGTCGAACTGGCCATCGACGACGCCGAGGGCTTCCTGTCGCGGATGCGCAATGCCGGTGCGGTCTTTCTCGGCCGCCACACGCCGGAAGCCATCGGCGACTATGTCGGCGGCTCTAACCATGTGCTGCCGACGGCGCGCTCGGCGCGTTTCTCGTCCGGCCTGTCCGTGCTCGATTTCGTCAAGCGCACGTCGATCCTCAAGCTTGGACCGGAGCAGTTGCGTATCTTGGCGCCGGCGGCGATTGCGCTGGCCAAGGCGGAGGGTCTTGACGCGCATGGACGCTCCGTCGCCATACGGTTGAACATGTAGGCGGCGATGTCTGGCCCCGATCAAACCCGCGCCAGGCTGATCGATGTCGAACTCGATGAATCGATCGGCCGGTCAACGCCGGATGTCGAGCATGAACGTGCAGTGGCGATCTTCGACCTGATCGAGGAGAACAGTTTCCAGCCCGTCAATGACAGCGGCGACGGCCCTTACCGGCTGAAACTGTCGCTGGCCGAGCAGCGGCTGGTGTTTGCCGTGGCGCGCGAGGATGGCACCGCCGTCGTCACCCATATCCTGTCGCTGACGCCGCTCCGGCGCATCGTCAAGGATTACTACATGATCTGCGAAAGCTACTACGACGCCATCCGCTCCTCGACGCCGAGCCATATCGAGGCGATCGACATGGGCCGCCGCGGCCTGCACAATGAAGGTTCGCAGACGCTGATGGACCGGCTGTCCGGCAAGATCGACATCGACTTCGATACGGCGCGCCGGCTGTTCACGCTGGTCTGCGTGCTGCACTGGCGGGGCTAGCCCTGTCGCCCGGCGCCCTGCCCCGTTCGATCCTGTTCCTGTGCGGCATGAATGCCGTGCGCTCGCCAATGGCGGAGCAGCTGGCGCGCCGGATGCTGCCCGCCACCGTCTTTGTCGCTTCGGCCGGCGTTCGCGCCGGCGAGCGCGATCCGTTCGTCGATGCGGTGCTGGCCGAAGAAGATCTCACGCTGGGCGAGCGCCACCCAAGGACGATGGACGATCTCGAGGACGACTATTTCGACCTCATCGTCACGCTGGCACCCGAAGCGCACCACGCCGCACTCGAACTCACCCGCTCGCTCGCCGTCGAGGTCGAATATTGGCCGACGCCGGACCCGACCGACGCCGGTGGCACGCGCGAACAGATCATGGCAGCGTACCGGGA
>NZ_RZPB01001206.1:0-1209 GCF_003998535.1 Mesorhizobium sp. M7A.F.Ca.AU.002.02.1.1
AACAATGCGGAATCGTCGCCAAGGGCGGCTTCGATCTCGTCGCGGCTCCAGGTGTAGAACAGACCTTCCTCGCCGTCGCTGTCGGCATCGAGACTGGCGGCAAAGGCACCGCCGTCGACGCGCATTTCGCGCAGCAGCCAGCCGATCGTCTCTTCGATTCGCACCCGGAACAATTCATTGCCGCTTGCGGCATAGGCCCAGTTGCAGAAGCGGAGGAGCTGGGCATTGTCGTAGAGCATCTTTTCGAAATGCGGCACCAGCCACTCGGCATCGGTCGAGTAGCGGCTGAGCCCGCCGCCGATGTGGTCGTAGATGCCGCCGCGCAGCATCTGTTCGAGGCTGTTGAGGACGTCGTCGCGATGGGCGGCATTGCCATCACGCAGCCAGGACAGCCACAGCGTTTGCATGAACGGCGCGTTGGGAAATTTAGGCGCGCCGCGCAATCCGCCGAGATCACGGTCGATCATGCCGTCGATGCCCTTGGCCAATTCCGCCAGCGTGGCGCGGTCGAGCACGGTTCTGGCATGCGAACCGGCGAGCCTCGCCTCGACATGCGTCGTCAGGCCGTCGGCGCTCTGGTTGAGGCTCGCCCGCTTCTCCCGCCACGCCTTGTCCACCGCCTCCATCACCTGGATGAAGCCGGGGCGGCCGTAGCGCGGCTCGCGCGGAAAATAGGTGCCGCCCCAGAACGGCTTGCCGTCCGGGGTCAGGAACATGGTCAGCGGCCAGCCGCCCTGCTCGCCCATCGAGGACAGCGCCGCCATATAGATCTGGTCGATGTCCGGGCGCTCCTCGCGGTCGACCTTGATATTGACGAACAGACGGTTCATGACGGCGGCGATGCCATCGTTTTCGAAGCTTTCATGCGCCATGACATGGCACCAATGGCAGGCGGCATAGCCGACCGAGAGCAGGATCGGCCTATCCAGCGCTTTCGCCTCTTCGAGCGAAGCCGGCGACCAGGCCCGCCAGTGGACGGGATTGCCGCTGTGCTGCTGCAGATAGGGGCTGGCTTCTTCGGCAAGCAGGTTTTGCGCGGGCAGCGTCACTGGGCAAACTCGGGTGCGATTGGCTGATAGGCGTGAAGCTAGGGCGGTTCAGTAGAGCGGGCAAATGATTTCAGGCGATTCCATCGTAGCGCTGTCGAGCGGCCGGCTGCCTGCCGGCCTCGCCGTCATCCGAATTTCCGGCCCACAGACTCGATTCGTC
>NZ_RZPB01001207.1:0-1208 GCF_003998535.1 Mesorhizobium sp. M7A.F.Ca.AU.002.02.1.1
TTGGTGGCGAAGTCTGGATTGGCAGGCAGGTCGTCCAGCCCGACGGCAGCGCAGAATTTGGCGAACTGGCCGTCATTGCCCACCGCCAGGATGATGTGCCCATCCCGGACCGGCACCACCTCGTAGGGGGCGATGTTCATATGCGCATTGCCCATCTGCACCGGCGATTTGCCGGAGACGAGATAGTTCAAATTCTGGTTGCCGAGCGCCGAGATCTGGGTGTCGAAAAGCGCCATGTCGACATGCTGACCGTCGCCGGTCTGCTCGGCATGGCGCAGTGCTGCCTGGATGGCGATGACCGAATAAAGGCCGGTGAAGATGTCCGAGATGGCAACGCCCGCCTTTTGCGGCTCGCGGCCGACCTCGCCGGTGATCGACATCATGCCGGCCATGGCCTGGATGATGAAGTCGTAGCCGGCGCGCGGTGCGTACGGACCGTCCTGGCCGAAACCGGTGATCGAGCAGTAGACGAGGCGCGGGTTGATCTTGCGCAGGCTGTCATAGTCGAGGCCGTATTTCTTCAGGCCGCCGAGCTTGAAGTTCTCGATCAGCACGTCCGAAGTGGCGACCAGCCGGCGCACCGTCTCGGCGCCTTCCGGGGTCGAGAAATCGATGGCGATGGAGCGCTTGCCGCGATTGCAGGAATGGTAATAGGCGGCCGACAGGTTCTCGCCGTCCTTGCCCATGACGAAGGGCGGGCCCCATTTGCGGGTGTCGTCGCCGCCATCGGGGCTCTCGACCTTGATGACATCGGCGCCGAGATCGGCAAGCAACTGCCCGGCCCATGGCCCGGCAAGGATGCGGGCGAGTTCGACGACGCGGACGCCTTTCAGCGGGGGCTCAGCCATGGATCACCGTGGTTGCCGCAATCACTGCGATTGCTGCGAAAGCAGAGCCTCTATCAAGCCCTGCAACGGCTGTCACGGCTCTTGCAATGGGCCAATCCGTCACGCTTTGAGGACTTCGTCGGCCCAGGCGGCGAAATCATCCATGATAATGTCGCGATTCACCTCGTTCAGGCTTTCGTGGCGGGTGTCGGCGTAAACCTTTGAAACCAGATTCGAAAAGCCCATCTTGCGCATGCGATTGGCAAGATGGGTGATCCCTTTGCCATAGTCGGAAGCCGGATCCTTCTCGCCGCCGACGATGCTGACGGGCAGGTCGCGCCGGATACCGGCAAAGCCGGCATCCTTGCCACCGTTCAGCGC
>NZ_RZPB01001208.1:0-1206 GCF_003998535.1 Mesorhizobium sp. M7A.F.Ca.AU.002.02.1.1
GTGCAGGATGATGTCGATCACCAGAAAAATGCCCAGCACGACACCGCCGACGAACAGCGTCTCGCGCCAGAGGTTCGTCGTCGTCCAGAAGAAGTCGACGCCGCGCAGGAAGCCGACGAACAGCGGCGGATCGCCAAGCGGCGTCAGCGAGCCGCCGATGTTGGACACCAGGAAGATGAAGAAGATGACGACATGGGCGTTGAACCGCCTGTTATCGTTGGCGCGGATGATCGGCCGGATCAGGATCATCGAGGCACCGGTCGTGCCGATCACCGAGGCCAGCAGCGCGCCGACCAGCAGCAGGCCGGCATTCACCAGCGGCGTGCCGTGAATGTTGCCGGCAAGGAGAATGCCGCCGGAAATGGTGAACAGCGCAAACAGCAGGATGATGAACGACATGTATTCGGTGAGCAACGCATGCAGCACCGCTTCGGTCGCTGTGGGGACACCGAAGGCGACCGCCAGCGGCAGGACCACCAGAGCGCCCCAAAGGGCCGCGATCTTGCCGTAGTGATGCTCCCAGACATGAAGAAACAGCAGCGGACCAGTGGCGATCGACAACAGCAGCCCGGCAAAGGGCAGCGCCCACCACAGCGACATCGAAGCGCCGGGCAGGCCGTGTTCCTCCGCCCCGAAAGCCTGTGCCGGAAACAGCACGGCCACGACGATTGCCGCCTTCGTCGCGACCCACAAAAAGCCCCTCTTGCGCCTCACGATCCGTCAGTCCGACAAAGGGTCTTCGAGCCTCACGCCGGCGTCGCGCATGCGCTGCAGCGTGGCATGGAGCGAACCGTTGAGATCGATGCCGCGGCAGGCATCCAGCCGCACTGTGGTTTTGAAGCCCTGGCTGACGGCATCCAGCGCCGAAAAGCCGACGCAGAAATCGGTCGCCAGCCCGACCAGGGTCAGCGTGTCGATGCCGCGCTCCCGGAGGTAGCCGGCAAGGCCGGTCTGGGTCGTGCGGTCGTTCTCGAAGAAGGCCGAGTAGCTGTCGATATCAGGCCGAAATCCCTTGCGAATGACGAGCTCGGCCTTGGTCCAGGCGAGGCCGGAATGGAAATCCGAGCCCAGGCTGCCCTGGATGCAGTGGTCCGGCCACAGCGTCTGCTGGCCGTACGGCATTTCGATCATGGTGAAGGGCTGCGCGCCCGGATGGCTGGAAGCAAAGCTGGAGTGACCGGCGGGATGCCAGTCCTGCGTCAGCAC
>NZ_RZPB01001209.1:0-1202 GCF_003998535.1 Mesorhizobium sp. M7A.F.Ca.AU.002.02.1.1
GAAGTGGTAAGTGTCGCGGAAGCTTGGCCTTTCGGCAAGATGCAGCTTCGGGTGCCGTTCGAACAGGGTTTTCAGCGACACCTGCAATTCTAGCCTGGCCAGCGGCGCGCCGATGCAGAAATGGATGCCGGCGCCGAATGACACGTTCTTCTGGTCCGGACGATCGGGCCGGAAAGCTTGCGGTTCGGCGAAGGCGCGCGGGTCATGATTGGCCATGCCCAGCATCAGCCCGATCGTCTGGCCCGGCTGCACGACAATGCCAGGCGCGACTTCGATCTCCTGATAAGCGTAGCGCGTGAACATGTGCAGCGGCGCGTCGAAGCGCAGGCATTCCTCGACCGTTGCCGCGGTCGCTTCGGGTGAGCCGAAGAAGCGGCTGACATCGCCGCCTTGCATAAGGATCGCACGGACAGCGTTGCCGGTCTGATGCACTGTCGCTTCATGACCGGCATTGAGCAGCAGGATCGCCGAGGACACCATCTCGTCCTCCGACAGCTTTTTGCCGTCCTCCTGCGCCGAGATCAGCAGCGACAGCAGGTCGTCGCCAGGGTTCTTGCGTCGCTCGGTGACATGGAAACGCAGGAAATCGGCAAATTCGCCCGCGGCTCGGTTGGCCGTCTCTTCGATCGCGCGCGTGCGGCCATGCATGTACATGGCAACCATCTGGTGCGACCAGTCGAGCAGTTGCGGCCCCATGTCGACCGGCACACCGAGCATTTCGGCAATGATGGTGATCGGCAAGGGCGCCGCGAAGGCAGGCAACAGGTCGACCGTCTTGCCTGGTTCGAAACGGTCGATCAGCTCGTTGGCCAAAGCCTCGACACGCGGCCGCAGCCGTTCGACCTGACGCGAGACGAAGGCGCGGTTGACCAGTGTTCTCAGCCGCGTGTGCACCGGCGGCTCCAGTTCCAGCATCGAATTGGCTTCGACGCCGTCGAAAGCCCTGAGATGGCTGCGGTCCTGTCCGATACCGCGACTGTCTGGAATGCCGGCCGGATTCTGGCGGCCGAAACGGCGGTCGCGCAGCAGCCGGTTGACGTCGTCGAAGCCGCCAAAGCACCAGAAGCCGAATTCTTCCCAGAAGAATGCATTCGATAGGCCGTGGAGGAAAGCATAGGCATCATAAGGGTTTTGAAAAAAAGCCGGCTCGTGCGGGTCGAGCCGCAGATGTCGCGTGGCTGGATCAAAGGCCAGGGCAGGTG
>NZ_RZPB01000120.1:0-11644 GCF_003998535.1 Mesorhizobium sp. M7A.F.Ca.AU.002.02.1.1
CATCAAGATGGCGCGCATGCTGGCAGCCGACCTCGGCCGCGACGGCTACGCAATCGTCTCCGGCCTGGCGCGCGGCATCGACACAGCGGCGCATCAGGGCAGTCTTGCGACCGGCACGATCAGCGTGCTGGCCGGCGGCCTCGACCAGCCTTATCCGCCTGAAAATGCAGGCCTGTGCGAAGAGATTGCCGAGCGTGGCGCCATCATTTCGGAGATGCCGTTCGGCTGGCAGCCGCGCGCTCAGGATTTTCCGCGCCGCAACCGCCTTGTCGCGGGTGCGGTCCTTGGGCTGGTGGTGGTCGAGGCAGCGCAACGCTCTGGGTCCCTGATCAGCGCCAGGCTTGCCGGCGAAATGGGCCGACTGGTCTTCGCTGTACCGGGCTCACCGCTCGATCCACGCGCCGCCGGCGCCAATGGCCTGCTCAAGGATGGCGCCACCCTGGTCACCGAGGCATCGGATATTTCCAGGGCAATCGCGCCGCTGACCGGCATGCGGGCGCCCGACGTGCCGCCGTTCGAAGAGCCGCCCGACTTCTTGGCCGCACCACCGCCCGGCGAAAGCGATCGCGCCCGAGTCATCGAGGCGCTCGGCCCGACGCCCGTCTCGGTCGACGAGATCATCCGCCACACTGGCCTGCACCCGGCCCAAGTGTTCATGGTGCTGCTGGAACTCGACCTCGCCGGCCGGCTAGAACGCCATGCGGGAGGACATGTTTCGCTGGTGTTTGGGGATTCTTCTGTCTGACCGACACCTCCGGTGTGACGCTGTTCGCTTCCCAGCAAGAAGATTCGCCCACGTCATCCGGGGACAGAAAAAACGCACCAACCAGATTTACAACTGACATGTTAGTGAGATATCACTGCCTTCGAACTTCTTTTCGGAGACTCCCGGTGACATCACGTTTTGGCCTTTCGGCCGCCCTCGCCACGCCTTTCGATGCCTCCGGGCAGATCGCCACCGCCCTCATGGTCGCCCAGGCCAAGCGTTGCCTGGCGGAGGGGTGCACCAGTGTTACGCTTTTTGGCACCACCGGCGAAGGCGCATCGGTTGGCACCGGGGAGCGGCGGTCGGTGACCGAAGCCATGCTGGCTGCCGGCATCCTGCCGCATCAGCTTGTTGCCGGCGTGCTGGTCGATGCGGCCGAAGACGCCGCTGAGCAGGCCCGGCATGCCTTGCAGCGCGGCGCCCGCAACATTCTGCTGGCGCCGCCGAGCTACTTCAAGAATGTCGGCGACGATGGTCTTTTCGGCTGGTTTTCCACTGTCTTTGCCGTGCTCGGTCCCCTCGCCCGTGGCGTTCTGCTCTACAACATTCCGTCGGTCACCATGGTGCAGCTCTCGCTTGACCTGATCGGCCGATTGCGTACGGCTTTTCCGGATGTCATTGCGGGGGTCAAGGATTCCGGCGGGGATTGGGACTACAGCGAGGCGCTGCTCGGCGCCCATGGCGATCTGGTGATCTTGATCGGTGACGAGCGGCATCTGGCACGAGCCGTGCGAATTGGTGCTCAAGGCGCAATCTCCGGCATGGCCAATTTCGTTACCAGCGAAATCCGGGCCATGGCCGGGGACGGGCGCGACGACACACGCGTCGAGCGTTTCGTGCTCGAATTGCTCAAACACCCGGTAACGCCGGCGGTGAAGGTCATGGTGGCGCGCAAAACCGGCGACGACCGCTGGCTGGCGGTCCGTCCGCCGCTGGAGCCGATCGGTTCGCAGGGGCGACAACAGCTGGCTGACGCCTATGATGGGCTGTTTGCCAGGGAATCAGCCTGACCGGCAAAGGGATACGCGCTGAAATGGAAGACGGCAGCGAGCCGACCACGCTTAGGGAAAAAGCCTATGCCAGCTTCACGCGGCATTTGCTGGCCCGCGATCTGCTGCCGGGCCAGTTCGTATCGCAGCGCGAACTGGTCGCCTTCACCGGTCTGCCGCTCGGCGCCATTCGCGAAATCGTGCCGCGTCTCGAGGCCGAAGGGCTTCTGACGACGATCCCGCAGCGCGGCATGCAGATCGCCCATATCGACATCAGCCTGATCCGCGAGGCTTTTCAGTTCCGCCTGTTCATGGAACGCGAAGCGGTGGCGCTGTTCACCGTCAGCGCTTCCGATGACGAACTTGCCCGCCTGCGGCGTGAACACGAGGAGATGCTGGCTCAAGCCCTTTCGCAGGCGCCGACGCCGGAAATGGAAGCCAGGGCGCAGAGCATCGACTGGGCGATGCACGACACTTTCATCGATGCGCTGGGCAACGAGATCATCGCCAAGGCCTATCTGGTCAACTCGGTGAAGATCCGGCTGATCCATCAGGAGCGCTTCCGCATCGACGGGCGCGTCGTGCCGGTCATGCGTGAGCACCTTGCGGTCATCGAAGCCATGGAAAGCCGCGACCCGCAGAAGGCGGTCGAGGCGATCAGCCTGCACATCGACAAGGCGCGCCGGCTGGCGCTGCAAATCTGAGGAAGCATGAGCCGCGTCGCGGTCGCGACGCATTCGACAACGACAGCAACCGGGAGGAAGAAATGTCGTCCAATCTGTTCAACCCAACCAGGAGGCAACTCCTCCAGGGAACCGCGGCACTTGCCGCCGCCGGCCTTGTGGGTGTTCGCCCAGGCTTTGCCGCGGCCGTCGACTGGAAGCGCTTTGCCGGCACGACGCTCGACGTCAATCTGGTGAAAAGCCCGCGCAGCGACACCCTGATAAAATATCTCGCCGAGTTCGAGGAGTTGACCGGGATCAAGGTCAATGCCGAGGCAACGCCTGAGCAGCAGCAGCGCCAGAAGACGGTGATCGAATTGAGCTCCGGCAAGCCGAGCTTCGACGTCGTGCATCTGAGCTACCATGTGCAGAAGCGGCAGTTCGAAAAAGGCGGCTGGCTTGCCGACATATCAGGCTATCTCGCCGACCCCACCCTTACCGATCCGGGTCTGGTCGAAAACGATTTCGCCGACGCCGGCATGCTGTTCGCCAAGGACGGTCAGGGCGTGCTGCGCTCGCTGCCCTTCTCGGTCGACTACTGGATCGTTTACTGGAACAAGGAGTTGTTCGAGGCCAAGGGCCTCAAATATCCCGAAACCTTCGAGCAGCTGGTGGCCGCGGCCGAGGCGCTGACCGACCCGTCGACCAATACTTATGGTTTCGTCGCCCGCGGCATCAAGAACGCCAACACGCCGGTGTGGACATCGCTCATGCTCGGCTACGACATGACGCCACTCGACGCTCAGGGCAAGCTGCGCACGACGTCGCCCGAGGCGATCGAGGCCGCCGGGCTCTACCAGCGGCTGATGACCAAATCCGCGCCTCCAGGCGTCACTGGCTTCAACTGGGCCGAAGCGCAGTCCGCCTTCCTGCAAGGCAAGATCGGCATGTGGTTCGATGGCGTCGGCTTTGCCCCGCCGATGGAAAATCCGGAAAAATCGCGGGTGGTCGGCAAGGTCGGCTATGGCGTCATGCCCAAGGGTCCCAAGGCGCACGCGGCTGGCACCTTCGGCGACGGTATCGGCGTGACGGCCACCAGCGAGAAGAAGGAGGCCGCCTATCTGTTCTGCCAGTGGGCAGTGTCGCCGGTCATGGGCGCGCGCCTGCTGCAGGCAGGCGCCGGCGTACCGTTCCGCAAATCGGTGCTCGAAGATCCAAAGGTGCGCGAAGGCGTCACCATGCCGGCAAGCTGGCTCGATGCGGTGGTCGGCTCCGGCAATGTGAGCCGGCTGTCGCTGCCGGTCATCATCCCGGTCACAGAGTTCCGCGACATCTACGGCGTGGCGCTGACCAATTTGATCGCCGGCGCTGATCCCGCCGAGGAGTTGAAGAAGGCTACCGACCAATTCCAGCCGGTCCTCGACAGGAGCGAGCAAGGCTGATGTCCGCCACCACCCCAGAACGCACCGGGGTGACGACGCAAGCCATCGAAGGGAGCCAGACGATCCGGCTGGCTCCCAACTACTGGCCTTTCGTCGTTCCGGCGCTCGTCGTCGTCGGCGCCGTGATCGTCTTTCCCTGGGCCTTCACGCTGTGGATGAGCGTCAACCGCTGGACGCTCGGCCAGTCGCGAAGCTTTGCCGGGATGGAGAATTATCTGCGGCTGGCGTACGACCAACGCTTCTGGGAATCGCTTCTCCATACGTTGAGCTACACCTTCCTTTCGGTTGCCGCGCCGATGTTGCTCGGCACCATCGCCGCCCTGATCTTCGACGCCAGGTTTCCGCTGCGTGGCCTGCTGCGCGGCGTCTTCGTGATGCCTATGATGGCAACGCCCGTCGCCGTGGCGCTGGTCTGGACGATGATGTTCCACCCCCAGCTCGGCGTCCTCAACTATCTTCTGTCGCTGGTCGGCATTCCGGCGCAGGAATGGATCTTCAACGCCAACACGGTCATCCCGTCGCTGGTTGCGGTCGAGACCTGGCAGTGGACGCCGCTGGTGATGCTGATCGTGCTCGGCGGCCTGGCGTCCGTGCCGCGCGAGCCGTTCGAAAGCGCCGAAATCGACGGCGCCAATGCCTGGCAGCAATTCCGCTATCTCACCTTGCCGATGATCGCGCCGTTCCTGATGATCGCGGTGATCATCCGCACCATCGACGCACTGAAGAGTTTCGACATCATCTACGCGATGACCCAGGGCGGGCCGGGCACGGCCTCGGAGACCATCAACATCTATCTCTACAACACCGCCTTCTCCTACTACGACATCGGCTATGGCTCGGCCATGGCCGTGGTGTTCTTCATCGTCATCGTCGCCCTGTCCTTCATCCTCCTGATGTTGCGCCAGCGCTCGCAGTGGATCGGCGTGGAGGGCAAATAGATGAGTTCACGACTGCTCAACCGGATCGGGCTGTTCTTCGCGGCCCTGGTCTTCGTCTCGCCGGCGATCCTGTTCTTCCTCTGGATGATCTCGCTGTCGCTGAAATTCGAGATCGACAACGGCGCCTATCCGCCGATCCTGATCCCCGAACATCTCGCCTGGTCGAACTATGCAAAAGTGTTCGAGGAGAACAATTTCCTGCTCTATCTCTGGAATTCGGTTCTGGTGACCGGCACGGCGACGCTTTTGGCGCTGCTGATCGGCGTGCCGGCCGGCTATGGCATCGCGCGGCTCAAGGCCGAGCGATCGGCGGTGGTCATCATGATCGCCCGCATGACGCCGGGGCTTTCCTATCTCATCCCGCTGTTCCTGCTGTTCCAATGGGTCGGCATTCTCGGCACGCTGTGGCCGCAGATCATCATCCATCTGGTGGTGACCGTGCCGATCGTCGTCTGGGTGATGATCGGCTATTTCGAGACCACCCCGATGGAACTGGAAGAGGCCGCCAACATCGACGGCGCCAGTTCCTGGCAGGTGTTCCGGCTGGTCGCCTTGCCCATCGCCAAGCCGGGCATAGTGGTCGCCTTTATCCTGTCCGTCATCTTCTCATGGAACAATTTCGTCTTCGGCGTGGTGCTCGCCAGCCGTGAAACGCGCACGCTGCCGGTCGCCGTCTACAACATGCTCTCCTACGAGCAAGTGAGCTGGGGGCCGCTCGCCGCCGCGGCCCTGGTGGTGACACTGCCGGTACTGGTCCTGACCATGTTCGCACAAAGGCAGATCGTCGCCGGACTGACCGCGGGCGCCGTCAAGGGCGGCTGAAGGCACGCTACGGCATCGCACTCTTTTTCGAGGAAAACCCAATGGCATCGGTCACAATCAACAACGTGCAAAAGGCTTTCGGAACGGCCAGGATTATCCACGATGTCAGCGTCGATATCGCTGACGGCGAGTTCGTCATCCTGGTCGGCCCGTCGGGCTGCGGGAAGTCGACGCTGCTGCGCATGATTGCCGGACTTGAAACGATCTCGGGCGGCAGGATCGCCATTGGCGATCGCACCGTCAACAATCTGCGGGCGCGCGACCGCAACATCGCCATGGTGTTCCAGAACTACGCGCTCTATCCGCACATGACGGTGGCCGACAATATGGGCTTTGCCCTCAAGATCAAGAAAGCCGATCCGGCCGACACCGCAAGCCGCGTCGGCAGGGCCGCCAGCATCCTGGGCCTCGACAAGCTGCTCGACCGCTATCCGCGCCAGCTCTCCGGCGGCCAGCGCCAGCGCGTCGCCATGGGCCGCGCCATCGTGCGCGACCCGCAAGTCTTCCTGTTCGACGAGCCGCTCAGCAATCTCGACGCCAAATTGCGCGTCCAGATGCGCGGCGAGATCAAGGCGTTGCACCAGCGGCTGGGCACCACCACCATTTACGTCACGCATGATCAGATCGAGGCCATGACCATGGCCGACAAGATCGTCGTGCTGCATGACGGCCTTGTCGAGCAGATCGGTGCGCCGCTCGACCTCTATGACCGTCCGGCCAATCTGTTCGTTGCCGGCTTCATTGGCTCGCCGGCCATGAACTTCATTGCCGGCCGCGTCGAGGAAGGCGTTTTCCGCAGCGCCAGTGGGCTGACCCTGCCGCTGCCGGAAGGCATCAACCTGGCAAAAATTCCCGTGGGTGAACTCATCTACGGCATCCGTCCCGAACATATCCGAGCAACGATTTCCCAGGGTATTGCCGGCACGATCGTGCTTCTGGAAGCCACGGGTTCGGAAATCTTCGCCAGGGTCGACTGCGCCGGCGAGGAAATCTCCTGCCTGTTCCGGGAGCGGCTTGCGCTGAAGCAAGGCGCGCAGATGCGCATCGAGATCGACCGCGCCTGTGCTCATCTGTTCGACGCCAAGACCGGTCGGCGATTCTAGCGCAAAGGTCTGATATCCCGGCGCAAAGGTCTCAAGCCACGGTTCGCTCTTGCCACTCGCATCGCTTGGCAGCAATCTCGGATCAAAGAGCCGCTCATCGGGTGGATGTCGGCGTCCCGGGGTTTTGCCATGACACGCGATCAGATGCTCGCCCACCTTCGATCCGCCGACGCGGTCGCGCGCGAGGCGGCGGCACATGGGCATCATCCCTTTGGTTGCGTTCTGGTCGGGCCGGATGACCGCGTGCTGATGCGGCAGGGCAATCTCGACACGGTGCGCCATGCCGAGACGGAGCTCGCCCGCCGCGCCGCGGCTGCCTACGCGCCGGAGTTCCTGTGGCAATGCACGCTGGTCTCAACCTTCGAGCCGTGCGCGATGTGCGCCGGCACGATGTATTGGGCCAATATCGGGCGGCTGGTTTACGGGGTCGAGGAGACCGAACTCCTGGCGCTCACCGGGGATCACGCGGAGAATCCGACGATGAGCCTCTCTTCGCGCACCGTCCTCGGCTCCGGCCAGAGAAAGATCGAGGTCTTTGGCCCCTTCCCCGAAATCGCCGACGAGATGCTCGCACCGCACCGCGATTTCTGGAAGCGCTGACGGCTTCGTCCCGGCCGGTAAGGTCGATCAATGGCAGCAGTGACTGTCGGATCGCGGTGGGAGCCGCCGCCGCCGTTCAACAAAATCAAAGACTTGTAGAATCAACGATCCGAAGTCGGACGATCTTGTCATGCGTTGCCCGTGGCGAGATCCTTGAGAAGGGCGTGCAGGCCGTGAAAACTCGGACAGTCGCTGCTTTCTCAAAGACTCAAAGGCCCTAAGTGGCTGATATTTAATGCTAAAACAATGGTGAGCGCGATGGGATTCGAACCCATGACCTACTGATTAAAAGTCAGTTGCTCTACCGGCTGAGCTACGCGCTCCCGCGGGCGAAAGGCGGCCCTCGAAATTGCGCGGAACATAGGGAGAGTGCCTCGACCGGTCAACCGGAAAAAGAGGTCTCGCAAACACGGGCGGCTTCGCCCTGTCGCGGCACTTGTCCCACGCGCTGTCGGGGGGAGAACGGCCAAGGAACGCTGCCATTTATGCCTGACGGTGGCATCCAGTCTGGGGAACAATTGTATGCGCCGCTCGTTTTTCGGGCACAGGGACGTCCGCCAAACCATCGAGGAGAAGACCAATGAACAGAATCACAACGAGCCTGCTGGCGACCGCTCTCTCCGCCACATTCGTTGCGGCGGAGGCGGTGTCGGTTAATGCCCAACCGAACTATGTGCCGCAGTCCCAGGTCGCGGTGCCGGATGTACAGACAGTCCAGTACCGGGAGTGGCGCAAGGACCGCTACAATCGCAATTTTTCGCGTGACCGCAGTTTTTCGCGTGACCGCAATTTTTCCCGCAATCGCGGCATGTATTGGAACGGCCATCGGGGCTATCGTGAATATCGCCCCGGCTACCGTCGTCACGGCGATTATTGGTTCCCGCTTGCGGCCTTCGCTACCGGCGCGCTGATTACCGGGGCAATCATCAACAACGAAAACAACCGCGTCTATGAAGGCAATGCGCATGTGCGATGGTGCTACGACCACTACCGCAGCTACCGTGCTTCGGACAACACGTTCCAGCCGAATTACGGCCCCCGCAGGGAGTGCCGCTCGCCTTATTGATGTGGGTGAGTGGGAGTAATTGATAGTGCTGCATTGAAGGCCCATGCCAGAAGTGGCGCGGGCCTTTCTTTTCGGTCACCCCTGCCAACTGAGGCCTATGGCGTGCTCAGCGTCCGGCGCACAGCATCGCGCCAACCAGCAAGTTTGGCTGCGCGCGCAGAGCCATCCATGGCCGGCTGGAACCTCCGCTCCAGCGCCCAGCTCTTCGCGAATTTCTTGGCATCCGGCCACACGCCTGCCTTCGACCCGGCGAGCCACGCGGCACCCAGCGCCGTCGTCTCCAGGATGGTCGGACGGTCGACCGGCGCGTCGAGGATGTCGGCCAGCCTCTGCATGGTCCAGTCCGACGCAACCATGCCGCCGTCGACCCGCAGCACGGTCTTGGCCGAAGCTCCCTTCCAGTCCTTTCGCATGGCGTCGAGCAGGTCGCGCGTCTGGTAGGCGACGGATTCGAGTGCGGCGCGGGCGAATTCCGCCGGCCCGGAATTGCGCGTCAGCCCGAAAATGGCGCCGCGTGCCTCGGCGTCCCAATGCGGCGCGCCGAGCCCGACGAAGGCCGGCACCAGGTAGACGTTTTGCGTTGGATCAGCCTCGGCAGCCAGCTTGCCGCTTTGCTCGGCCTTGCCGATCACCTTGATGCCGTCGCGCAGCCATTGGACCGCGGCGCCGGCAATGAAGATCGAGCCCTCCAGCGCATAAGTGGTCTTGCCGTTCAGCCTGTAGGCAATAGTGGTCAAGAGCCGGTTCTTCGAACGCACAAGGTCGCTGCCGGTGTTGAGCAGCGCAAAGCAGCCCGTGCCGTAGGTGGATTTCATCATGCCCGGCTCGAAACAGGCCTGGCCGATGGTCGCCGCATGCTGGTCGCCGGCAACACCGAGGATTCTTATCTCGGCGCCGAAGAGATTTTTCTCCGTGATTCCATAGTCATCGGCGCAGTCCTTTACCTCGGGTAGCATTTTCGCCGGGATGTTCAGTATCGACAGCAGTTCGTTGTCCCAGGCATTTTTCTCGATATTGTAGACCAGCGTGCGCGACGCGTTGGTGGCATCCGTGGCGTGGACCTTGCCGCCGGTCAGCCGCCAGATCAGAAAGCTGTCGATGGTGCCGGCGAGCAACTCGCCTTTCTCGGCACGACGCCGCGCCCCTTTTACCTTGTCCAGCATCCAGGCGATCTTGGTACCGGAAAAATACGGATCAAGCAGCAGGCCGGTTTTTTTGGTGAACTTTTTCTCCAGTCCCTGCTTCTTCAGTTTCTGGCACAGCGGCGTGGTGCGCCGGTCCTGCCAGACAATGGCATTGTGGATCGGCTTGCCGGTCGCCTTGTCCCAGATGACGATGGTCTCGCGCTGATTGGTGATGCCGAGCGCGGCCACTTCGGATGCAGCCCGGCCGGCCTTCTTCAGCGCCGCCTTCACGGTCGTCACCACGCTCGCCCAGATGTCTTCGGGATCGTGCTCGACCCAGCCGGAGGCCGGATAGTGCTGGATGAATTCCCTCTGCCCGCTGCCGGCGACCTTCATATCGCCGTCGAACAGGATCGCCCGGGTCGAAGTCGTGCCCTGGTCGATGGCAAGGATGTATCCGGTCATTCTGCTTCCCCGCTTAATGCATGTCGCCCAAAGGTGACCTCGGTTTTGGGAGAACGACATGCACAAAAACAAAGACCTAAAGCGCGTTGCATGAATCCGTCTCAACGCGACGCGCTTTAGTCTTTTGCACAAACAGGGGAGACGGCAAGATGCCGCCTCCCCCTATTCTCATGATGCTGGCGCGAGCGCCGACACCAAGGCTACTTCTGCCAGCTCTTCACCAGTTCGTCGTAGTTGATGGTGATCGGCTTTTCCTTCTCGTTCTCGATCTTCAACTGAGGAGCGAGATTGCCCTTCTTGACCGCGTCGGCGTTCCAGTAGGCGAGGTCATGCTCTTCGGCCATCTTCGGGCCGATATCGCCCTGAACGCCCGACTTCTCGATGCGGCTCATGACCTTTTCCTGTTCGCCGCAGAGCGAGTCCATCGCTTCCTGCGCGGTCTTGGCGCCCGACGACGCATCGCCGATCGCCTGCCACCAGAGCTGTGCCAGCTTCGGATAGTCAGGCACGTTGGTGCCGGTCGGCGACCACTGAACGCGGGCCGGCGAACGGTAGAACTCGATCAGGCCACCGAGCTTCGGAGCCCGCTCGGTGAAGCTCTTGTCGTGGATCGTGCTCTCGCGGATGAAGGTCAAGCCGACATGGCTCTTCTTCACGTCGACTGTCTTCGAGGTGACGAACTGCGCGTAGAGCCAGGCGGCCTTGGCGCGGTCGGTCGGGGTCGACTTCATCAGCGTCCAGGAGCCGACGTCCTGATAGCCGAGCTTCATGCCGTCCTTCCAGTAGACGCCATGCGGCGACGGCGCCATGCGCCACTTCGGCGTACCGTCGTCGTTCAGCACCGCCTTGGCGCCGGCATCGACCATCGAAGCGGTGAAGGCGGTGTACCAGAAGATCTGCTGGGCAACCGCGCCCTGCGCCGGAACCGGGCCGGATTCGGAGAAGGTCATGCCCTGGGCTTCCGCCGGAGCGTAGGCCTTCAGCCAGTCGAGGTATTTCTGGATCGAGTAGACGGCGGCCGGGCCATTGGTGTCGCCCCCGCGCGCCGTGCAGGAGCCGACCGGACGCGAATTCTCGTCGACCTTGATGCCCCACTCATCGACCGGCAGACCGTTCGGCAGGCCCTTGTCGCCATTGCCGGCCATCGACAGCCAGGCGTCGGTGAACCGCCAGCCGAGCGACGGGTCCTTCTTGCCGTAGTCCATGTGGCCATAGACCTTCTTGCCGTCGATCTCGCGGCCGGTGAAGAACTCGGCGATGTCCTCATAGGCAGACCAGTTGACGGGAACGCCAAGGTCGTAGCCGTACTTGGCCTTGAAGTCCGCCTTGTTCTTCTCGTCGTTGAACCAGTCGTAACGGAACCAGTAGAGGTTCGCGAACTGCTGGTCGGGAAGCTGGTAGAGCTTCTTGTCCGGAGCGGTCGTGAACGAGGTGCCGATAAAATCCTTCAGGTCGAGGTTCGGGTTGGTGACATCCTTGCCCTCGCCCGCCATCCAGTCGGTCAAATTGCGCACCTGCTGGTAGCGCCAGTGGGTGCCGATCAGGTCGGAATCGTTGACCCAGCCGTCATAAAGGTTCTGGCCCGTCTGCATCTGGGTCTGGATCTTCTCGACGACGTCGCCTTCCTGGATGACGTCATGCGTGATCTTGATGCCGGTGATGGCGGT
>NZ_RZPB01001210.1:0-1201 GCF_003998535.1 Mesorhizobium sp. M7A.F.Ca.AU.002.02.1.1
CGACGTCACTCTCGATTTCTGGGTGATCAAGTTGATGGCGGTCACCACCGGCGAGACCGCGGCGGACTATTTTGCCGACACGATCGGGCTTGGGCTGACCGTCACCTCGCTGATCATGACCGGCATCCTGATCGCTGCCCTCGTCCTGCAGTTTGCGCAGAAGCGTTACGTGCCGTGGGCCTACTGGCTGGCGGTGGTGCTGATCAGCATCGTCGGCACCCTGGTGACGGACAATCTCGTCGACACTTTCGGCGTGCGCCTGCAGACCACGACCATCGCCTTCTCGGTTGCGCTCGCCGCGACATTCGCGGTCTGGTACGCCAGCGAACGGACGCTGTCGATCCACACCATCTTCACCACCAGGCGCGAAATCTTCTACTGGCTGGCGATCCTCTTGACCTTCGCGCTCGGCACCGCCGCCGGCGATCTCGTCGCCGAAAGCTTCGACATGGGCTACCTCACCACAGGCCTGCTGTTCGGCGGCGCCATCGCGCTCATCGTGCTGGCCTACTGGCTGCTCAATCTCGACGGCATCCTGGCCTTCTGGCTCGCCTATATCCTGACGCGGCCGCTCGGCGCCTCCTTCGGTGACCTGCTGTCGCGATCGGCCAGGCATGGCGGCCTGGGCTTCGGCACCATCTTCACCAGCCTGCTCTTCCTCGGCTGTATCATTGCGCTCGTCCTGCACATGACCCTGAAGGGGACAACCGACGAAGCCGATGAACTGTTGCTGGACCTGGACTAGGTGCAGGGCGGATGCGCTAGCATTGACAATTGCCGAAAACCCCACCGCTTCGGCCAATCGTGAACGTTCTAGCGCCACCATCCCTGCGCCTTCGTGACATCCTAGGAACAAGCCCGTGCCGGTGATAGCCTGTCCATCTCGGCAACGGACCGGACCTTTCATGCGACTGCTTCTCGTCGAGGACGACCACAGGACGGCCGACTATATCGTCAGGGGACTGACCGAGGCCGGCCATGTCTGCGATCTCCTGCGCAACGGCCATGACGGGCTGTTCGCGGCGACCCGGGGCAAATACGACGTGATCGTCGCCGATCGGATGATCCCCGGTCTCGACGGCCTGTCGATGGTCAAGGCGGTGCGCGCCGCCGGCGTGCGCACGCCGGCGATCTTCCTCACCTCCGTCGGCGGCATCGACGACCGCGTCGAGGGGCTCGAGGCCGGCGGGGACGACTATCT
>NZ_RZPB01001211.1:0-1201 GCF_003998535.1 Mesorhizobium sp. M7A.F.Ca.AU.002.02.1.1
TCTACCGTGAGATCAGCCTGCCCGCCGCACACGGTGCCGGGCTGTTCAGCCTGCACATTCAGGGCATGTTCATCTGTTTCGTCCTGGCGGCAACGCTTCTGGTGCTGTTCATCACCAGGGTCCAGAACAACATTCGCACCCGCGACGCTCATCTTGCGGATTTGCGCCAGCAATCGGCGGAGGAGGCTCACATCGTCAGGATGGGCCTGCTCGCCTCTGGCGCCGCGCATGAGCTCGGCACGCCGCTGGCTACGCTTTCCGTCATCCTCAACGACTGGCAGCGCATGCCGGTTCTCGAGGCCGATCCGGATCTGGCGCAGGAAATCCGGGAGATGCAGGGCCAGTTGGACCGTTGCAAGAAGATCGTTTCGGGAATCCTGATGTCGTCGGGCGAATTGCGCGGCGAAGGCACGGTTCGCACCTCCGTCGATGCCTTTCTGGCGGAGCTGGTGGCCGAATGGAAGTCGACACGGCTGCCGCAAGGTTTCGAATACACCAGGCGTTTCGGCGCCAACCAGGAGATCGTCTCCGATCCCGCGCTCAAACAGGTGATGTTCAATGTACTGGACAACGCACTTGAAGCGTCGCCTCTATGGGTCGGTTTGATCGTCAGCCGCCACGCGGACGATCTCATCATCGAAGTTGTCGACGCGGGACCGGGATTTGAAGAAGCCATGCTTGCTGAATTCGGCAAGCCCTACACGTCGACCAAGAACCGGCCAGGTAGCGGGCTCGGCCTGTTTCTGGTCGTCAATGTCATCCGCAAGCTGGGGGGTAGCGTCACTGTAAGAAACAGAACCGAGGGGGGAGCTTCGGTTACGTTGCATCTGCCGCTGGCTGCTCTGTCTCCGCGAGGGCACAATGCCGACTGAACGCACGCTGCTGATCGTCGAGGACGACATCGCCTTTGCCAACGCACTGCGCCGGTCTTTCGAACGGCGTGATTACGAAACGCATAGCTGCCGGAGCGTCGACGGCGTGCAGGCGCTGATCGGCACCGTTGCCTTCCAATATGCCGTCGTCGATCTCAAGCTTGCCAGCGGCTCGGGCCTTGAGTGCGTCAGGGCGCTGCACGAACACGATCCTGAAATGCGGATCGTCGTGTTGACCGGCTTTGCCAGCATCGCCACCGCTGTCGAGGCGATCAAGCTCGGCGCCTGCCAGTATCTCGCCAAGCCCGCCAATACAGACGACATAGAAG
>NZ_RZPB01001212.1:0-1199 GCF_003998535.1 Mesorhizobium sp. M7A.F.Ca.AU.002.02.1.1
GCGCCAGCCAGAACCGGCCGCGATGGAAAGCGTCGACCGTATGGGCCGGCGTGTCCGGGACAAGGGCGGCGGGGGCGGCGGACATTATTTTCCGCGGATTTCGTTGGCGATGCCGGCATCCCTGAGGATGCGCCGTGCCGCGTCGGCCTGGTCGGCGTCGACCATGACGCGCTTCTGCAAAAGACCGATCGACCCTTCGAGAATGCTCATATTCTGGTCGGCGACAAAGCAGGCAATGCCGGCGTCGCGCATCAGCGATTCGACAAAGGAAATGATCACGGCATCGTTGGTGCGGACTAGTTCTATCATCGTATGAAACTCGCAGTTTGCGCTATTGATGTAAACGGGCAGGGGATTCCGGGGCAGAGCCGTTCCCTTGGGGTCGTTGACATTCTGTCGCCGCCGCCGCGCCAATTCGCCACTTGCCGTGCCCATGTCCGCCGCCCTAGAGTCCATACAGGGACTAAGGGTGCCGTCGCACGCTCTATACCAAGACGGGAGTGATTGTCGTGGGTGTCGTTCTCAACATCGAAAACGGGAAGCGGGAGCCCGCCTCCATCAAGGATCTGATCGATCTGACTGCCGCCGATATGGGGCGCGTCAATGAATTGATCCTGTCCAAGGCCGGCTCCGACGTCGAGATGATCCCGGAGGTCGCCAACCATCTGATCTCGTCCGGCGGCAAACGGCTGCGGCCGATGCTGACGCTGGCCGCAGCCCAGATGTTCGGCTATGCCGGCGAGGGCCACGTCAAGCTCGCCACCTCCGTCGAATTCATGCACACCGCGACGCTTCTGCACGACGATGTCGTCGACGAGAGCGGCATGCGCCGCGGCAAGAAGACCGCCCGCATGATCTGGGGCAACCAGGCAAGCGTGCTGGTCGGCGACTTCCTGCTCGGCCAGGCTTTCCGCATGATGGTCGATGTCGGCTCGCTCGAGGCGCTCGACATCCTGTCGAGTGCAGCCTCGATCATCGCCGAGGGCGAGGTCATGCAGCTTGCCGCCGCCAAGAACCTCGAAACCACCGAGGACGAGCATTTCGCCGTCATCAAGGCCAAGACCGCCGCACTTTTTTCGGCTGCTGCCGAGGTCGGCCCGGTCATCGCCCAGGCGACGCGCAACGATCGTGCGGCGCTGCGCTCCTATGGCATGAATCTCGGCCTGGCCTTCCAGCTGATCGACGACGCGCTGGACTAT
>NZ_RZPB01001213.1:0-1199 GCF_003998535.1 Mesorhizobium sp. M7A.F.Ca.AU.002.02.1.1
AATATGAGGAATGGGCGAACCTTGTCGTCGGCCTGTGGATTGTGGCCGCACCTTGGGTGCTTGGCTTTGCCGGCCTGGCGGCAGCAATGTGGTCGCACGCCATCGCTGGCGCTGTGGTTGCTGCCCTGGCAGCAGCCAGCCTTTGGCTCGCGAATGACCGACCGCTCTCTGCAGCCTGATCATAGCCGCTGGCGGGTCCGACTCTTCCGGGCCCGCTCTTTTTTTCGCGAGACGATGCCGGCGGCGATGAAGGCGTTGACGTGCCAGAATTGATGCCCTCCGGTTTGACGACTACATCCCGCGCTGTGTGGAGTGGCCGCAATGGACATGAGTAAAGGAAAACACAACGCCGCCTTCGCTGCGCTGATGCTCTTCCAGTCAATCTACACTGCTACGCCGGTTAGAGGCCTTGCTACGCGACGGCAAGATCGCCGACGTGCAGGTTGGTGGGCCGAGGGCCTCGCGGACAGACGCGCTGGCAGCGGGATGAGGTGCCAATTGCCAAGAGGCTGCTGGGCTCGGCCGGCCAATTCTCTCTTGAACTGAAAAGAGCCATTTCCAATATCCTCTCTGTGCCGAAGGCGTCACGCAGACCGGCATGTTTTGCCGAGGAATCATCCTGCGTCACCCGAAGAGACACAAGCGCCGCTTTAGGGCTTGAAGGGAGGTCACGATGGAGAGCGCTACGTTCAAACAGCCGATTTTCGTGCGAGATGACAGTTTCGTCCTCAAAAAGATCGGTTGCGTCATGGATGCCATAGAATTTCTGGAAGAATGGCCGGTCGAAAGGCGTGGCCTTCTCCACGGAGCGGCCTGTGATACATGCTACTCGGCGTATGATGGTCGCAAGTCGGTCGAGGCCGCGCACAAGGCGTTTGCGACCTGGGCACGCAGGGTGGGTGTGATCGAAGACGTTCCCTTGGCGCCGTCTTGGATGACAGGGCCGAAGATTGGCAGTGCACACGAACTAACCGTTAAAACTCTCTGCGGCGGCAATCACGCCGCCGAAGCAAACAAATCTGCCACGCGCTCACGAGGAGGAGAGGCTCGGTTGACCAGATGACGGACGGGCTGCGCCGGCAACTCGCGCTATCGTATTCGGGGGCTGCGGACGATCGCCCTCCCGCTGCCAACCCCGATGAGCAAAGAGCCTTTCACATCTGCCAGCCGCAGCCGCCGATTGCAGCTCAAGCCGAATG
>NZ_RZPB01001214.1:0-1192 GCF_003998535.1 Mesorhizobium sp. M7A.F.Ca.AU.002.02.1.1
GCGGCCGCCCCATCGGCCGGTCGAGCCAGTAGGATACCGGGTTGAGGGCTGTGCGCTCATCGACGGGAGTGATGCGGCCCGATTGTAATTGATGTCCGGTCAGCGGCGGGCGGGCCAGCGCGATGCCCAGCCCATAGGCGGCGGCGTCGAGCACCAGATTGTAGTCCTCGAAGCGGCGGTCCTGCGGGCGCGGGCGGTAATCCATGCCTTGCGCGGCAAACCAGGCGCGCCAGGCCGACGCGTCGGAATCGTTGATCAGCGGATATTTGAGCAGCCGGGCAGGGTCGCCCCGGCCGATCTCGCGGGCAAGCTCGGGTGACGCGACAGGGAAGACATGTTCCTCGAAAAGTTGCACCGAGATGCGGCCCGGAATGCCGCCGCGTCCACAACGGATCGAGAGGTCGATGCCTTCATCGGCAAGGTCGGCCTGGCGGATGTCGACATCGAGCACGATGCGCAGCTTCGAGGGATTGTTTTCCAGAGCCGCCATGCGCGGCATCAGCCACAGTCCGCTGACCGAGGGAATCGAGGTCAGCCGCACCACCGCCGTGCCACGCGGCTCGACCCAGCGGTCGGAATGGGTCGATATCAGCGCAAAGGCTTCCGCCGTGCGCAGATGCAGCCTGTTGCCTTCGATCGTCAGCGAGACGCCGCGCGCACCACGGTCGAAGACTTTCAATCCCAGCCAGTCCTCGAGCTTGGCGATCTGCCGGCTGACGGCGCCATGGGTGATATTGAGCTTTTCGGCGGCCGCTGAAAAGCTGCCTGTCCGCGCCGCCGCATCGAAGGCGCGCAGCGTTTCGAGCGGCACCATTGTGTCCGAGCTGTGATCCATAGTCACAGGTGATCCTCGATTTCGTCGTTTGTCAACCGGGGTGAAAAGGCGTTTTCTGCCTTTCAGGACCGAAGAAATACGAGGGCGGTGAGATGAGCGAGATAACGGGCACGTTGAATTCGACACAGCGAATGGACACCACGGCAGCCATCGCTGTGGCGCTGACGGTGGTCGGCTGGGCCTCCGCCTTTCCCGCTATCCGAGCCGGTCTCGCCGCCTTCGGCCCACTGGAACTGGGTGCGTTGCGCTTTGCCATCGCCGCTGTGCCGGCGGCGATCTTCCTGGCCGTCAAGCGCCCGGCGCTGCCAAGGCTCGACGAAGCGTGGCGCCTGGTCTTTGGCGGCGCCATCTTCGTCG
>NZ_RZPB01001215.1:0-1185 GCF_003998535.1 Mesorhizobium sp. M7A.F.Ca.AU.002.02.1.1
GCGCTGGGCCGAGCGCTGCGACAGCTCCATGGCGCGCTCGATCTCCTTCATTTCGGCCGGCAGCGCCGTGCATTCGTCGAGCTGCATCTGGATATCGGAATCGAGCAGCCCCTGAATCTCGATCGACCGCTCCGGCGACATCTCGTAGGCGGCGCCATCGATATGCGAGCGGAAGGTGACGCCCTTTTCGGTCAGCTTTCTCAGCTTCGACAGCGACATGACCTGGAAACCGCCACTGTCGGTCAGGATCGGATGCGGCCAGCGGGCGAATTCATGCAAGCCGCCGAGCCGCGCCACACGCTCGGCGCCTGGCCGCAGCATCAGATGGTAGGTGTTGCCAAGGATGATGTCGGCGCCGACGCCGCGCACCTGGTCCATATACATCGTCTTGACGGTACCGCCGGTGCCGACCGGCATGAAGGCTGGCGTGCGGATTTCGCCGCGCGGCATGTCGATCACGCCGCGCCGCGCCTTGCCGTCGATTGCCAGAACCTTGAAGCTGAACTGCTTAGCCATTGAATTCCTTGTCGTGGACCGGGGCGTCCGGCGCCTGCTTGTCGAGCGACTGGCGGTAGTGGATGCAGCCGCGCATGAATTTTGGCCAGGGCGGCACGGCGATCGATGGTTCGGTTTTTTCCGGCAGCAGGTCCCACAGATCGGGGTGATGCCAGCACAATTCATGGCCGGTGGAATCGCGGTGCTGGCGAATGCCGGCGCGCAGTTTTTTCACTTCCGCGATCAGCGCATCGCGGTCAAAGGCTTGCAGATCATCGTCCATCGCTCGTCTCCGCTCGGAAAAGCAGGCTTGCGTCGCCATAGGAATAGAATCTGTAACGGTTCTCGATCGCATGGGCATAGGCCGCGCGCATCGTGTCGAGGCCGCTGAAGGCCGAAACCAGCATGAACAGAGTCGAGCGCGGCAGATGGAAATTGGTCATCAGCATGTCGGCGGTGCGAAAACAGTAGCCGGGCGTGATGAAGATATCGGTCGGGCCGGACCACGCAGCCAGAGTACCGTCCTCACGCGCCGCACTCTCCAGCAGACGCAGCGAGGTCGTGCCGACAGCAACGATGCGCCCGCCCCTTGCTCTTGCGGCATTCAGGGCGTCCGCAGTGGCTTCGCTGACCGACCCGGTCTCGGCATGCATCTTGCGGTCGTCGGCGTCGTCCGCCTTGACCGCCAGG
>NZ_RZPB01001216.1:0-1181 GCF_003998535.1 Mesorhizobium sp. M7A.F.Ca.AU.002.02.1.1
GGACCCCCGTGCTCTACGATCCCGAGCACGCCTGTTTCGCGCTGGCGAGCGCCGACGGCATCTTCCAGTGCACCAACGCCGATGAATGCGCCTGCAACTGGATGGCCGAGCCCGGACACGCCTTTTGCCGCGCCTGTGCGCTCAACCAGTTGATCCCGGATCTCTCCGTCGACGGCAACCGCCGCCGCTGGATCCGTGTCGAAGCGGCGAAGAAGCGCGCCATCTATTCGCTGCTGGCCTTCGGGCTGCCGGTGGCGCCCAAGCAGAACCCCGCCGACGAGATCGGGCTGGCCTTCGACTTCCTCGCCGATCCGATCGGCGGCGGCCCCGGCGGCGAGCGGATCCTGACCGGCCACGACAATGGCCTGATCACGCTCAACGTCGCCGAGGCGGATTCGGCCGAGCGCGAAAAGCGCCGCGTCGAGATGGGCGAGAACTACCGCACCTTGCTCGGTCATTTCCGTCATGAGCTTGGGCACTATTATTGGGACCGCCTGATCCGCGACGATCCGCACCGGCTCGAAGCTTTCCGCGCACTGTTCGGCGATGACCGCGCCGATTACGAACAGGCGCTGAAGGCCTATTATGCCAATGGTGCGCCGCCCGACTGGCAGCAAGGCCACATCTCGGCCTATGCGACCTCGCATCCATGGGAGGACTGGGCCGAGACCTGGGCTCACCACCTGCACATCACCGACACGCTGGAAATGGTGCACGCACTGAACTTTCCGCTCGGCCGGCTGGAGACGGTGGAGGCCAACGACTTGCCGCGCGGCGACACAGGCGGCGAATTGCAGGCCGCACCCTCGGAGCCGCCGACCGCGCCCGAGTCTTTCGAAAAGATCCTGGCCCGCTGGCTGGTGCTGTCGGAAGCCTCCAATTCGATCAACCGCTGCATGGGCCTGCCGGACCTCTATCCCTTTGTCATTTCGGACGTCACGGCGCGGAAATTGGACTTCGTTCACGAACTTCTGACCGATTTGCCTGGAGAACAGGGAACAAATCGTGAGTTGGCACAGGCGCTTTAGCGGGAACGCATGAGCTGCTGCCCCGTTTTCGCTGGCGAGGGACCATGAAAACGGAGAGAAACCATGAAATCCCTGTTGTTTCCGGCGGTCGCCGGAATGCTGACCGTGATGTCGGGCGCCGCGTTTGCCGACACCGCCGTCTCAGCCGTCACC
>NZ_RZPB01001217.1:0-1178 GCF_003998535.1 Mesorhizobium sp. M7A.F.Ca.AU.002.02.1.1
GTCTTCCTCGTCAACGGGAGCGCGGCTGGCTTCGTCAATACCGGCGGCATCTTCATCGAAGGCGTCACGGTCAGCAATGTCGCCGTGGGCCAGACAGCGTTCAAGGTCGTCGGCCTCGACACCAATTTGTCGATCACCAACAACAACATCAACGTCGCCGGCACGCTGCTCGACGCCAATGGCGGCAGCGGCGACATCACGGTCACGCGTGGCAGCTTGCCCAACAGCGGTCCGGCGGGCACGCTGACCGGCGGCGGCATCAACCTGCAGAACCTGACCGGCACGGTGACCATTGGCGACGGCACGCTGACCAACACCGGCGCGAACACGGCTTTCAATGTCGGCTCGACGACTGCCGGGAGCGGCGGCAGCGCGATCATCTCCTATGCCGGCACCATCAACAGCAACGGCACCGGCGCGGCTGTTTCGATCCAGAGCATGACTGGCGGCTCGGTGACGCTGTCGGGCAACCTGACTGATACCAACGCGGCCGCTGGCGGCAATATCGTCATTGCCGGCAACGACTCGGCCGCGATCACCTTCTCGGGCACCAGCAAGGTGATCAGCTCGGGCGCGACGGACGCCGTCAGCCTGGGTCTCGTTGGCAATTTCCCCGCAGGCACACCGGCCCCCAACACCAATTCCGCGATCAATTTCACCAATGGCGGTCTCGACATAACGACGACGACCGGCACCGGCTTCATCGCCTTCGGAGATTTTACCACCGGCGCCGTTACGGTCACCGGCACGGGCAACGAGATCAATTCCGGCGCCGACGGTCTTATCTTGTTCGGCGCCAATGTCGGCGCCGGCGGCGTTGCCTTCGACAGCGTCTCGGCCGTATCCACGAGTACCGGCGCTGGTGTGCTGCTTGGAGGTATCAATCTCGGCGGCGACGTCAACATTGGCGGCCTGAGGGATACCGGCTACATCGGCGCTTCATTGATCGGCCTGAGCGGCGCCGGCGTGGTCAATTTCACCGGCAAGACCGATCTCGACGTCAGCTACAGAGGGTTCGATATTGGTGGGCCGCTGGTCGGCACCATAAACATCGCCAATGTCGCCGGATCCACCCTGAACATCGATGGCGCCGAGATCGGTATCGCATTGACGACCTCGAGCGGGACCGTCAACGTTGGCGGGAATGGCGGCAGCGCCAGCATCGGGGCGACGACAAG
>NZ_RZPB01001218.1:0-1175 GCF_003998535.1 Mesorhizobium sp. M7A.F.Ca.AU.002.02.1.1
GCCGTGCTGGGGTCGGCCGTCATCCAGGCCAACCCGTTTCTCACCGGCAAGACCGCCAGCTACGTCGTGGACTGGGCCGAAAGGAAAATGGGCCAGAAGCTGGGCCGCATGGCCACTGGCGCCGCCCAGCAGACAACGACCACGGAGGTCCGCCAGACGTCACCGGAGTTTGAAAAATACAAGCAGGCCGTCACCGCCGTCATAAGCTCAATTCAGAATACGCTTTGAACCACGCTCGCGCTGCTATGCTCACCCCTGTCCAAATTCCATCGGGTAGAACAATCTTCGCCCCATCCCAGGCTGCGGCGCAGCTTTGCGTGGCTATTGTGTCTTTATCCGCATTTCCACGCGGCGATTGAGCGGATCGTATGGGTTGGAACTGCGCGGGTTCTTTTCACCCATGCCGACCGCGTTGATGCGATCAGGCTCGATGCCGCTGGCCGTGAGGAAGGCGGCTACCGATTTCGCTCGTCGTTGCGACAGGCCTTCGTTGTGGTGCACCGTGCCGGTGGCATCGGTATAGCCTTCGACGACGAAGCTGAACGTGCTCAGCCGGTTGTCCTTCAGGGCTTTGGCGAACTCGTCGAGTTCAGCGCGCGCGGTGGCGTCAAGTTCGGCCGAATCCAAGCCGAAATTGATCAGCATGTCGAGGCCGGTTTTCACTGCCGACGCGTCATTGGACTTGCTTTTGCACTCCTCCGCGGAGCCAACACAAATCCCGCGGGACTTGCCGAGATCGGCCGCACCAGCAAAAAACTTCACGATGTCTTCAGATTTCTGAACGGGGTCGGCGGAAGCGTGGGTCGAGAAAAGCACGACCGCCAACACAAAAGCTGAACTGCTCCACTGCATAGCGGCTCCTCCTGGTTGAGTATTCCGATTTTCGATGTTGGGATCATAGCAAATTCGCAGGCCATTGTCTGTCTGCAATCGCCGGGGGCGTGACAGTTGTTGCCGCGTCACCGGTTGAGACTTGACCCGCGCCGCGCCTAAGGCTTGAGTGGCCAAGCTTCTCGATGAAAGCGTGGCGGTCATGGCCAATGGGCTCCGATTCAAAACGGCAAGGGATCTTTTCGCGGCGTGTCCTGCTATTGCGCGGGACATGAGGAGCCTTCCAACCGACCAGCGCTCGATCGAGTTTTGCCGCGACCTTCTCGCAGGGCGCGTTCCCGAGG
>NZ_RZPB01001219.1:0-1173 GCF_003998535.1 Mesorhizobium sp. M7A.F.Ca.AU.002.02.1.1
GACGTCACGTTCGCGCCTGTAGCCGATATGGGTCACGGCGATGATCTTGTTGACGCCTTCGCCCTTGAGCTTCTCGACTTCGGCAGTGATCGACTTGACGTCGTCCTCGATGGCGACGTTGGGACCCGGCGAAGCGAGGTCCGGCGTGTCGTTGGTGATCGCGCCGATGATGCCGATGTTCTGGCCGCCGACCTCGACGACAACAGATGGCTTGACGCGGTCGCCGAGCTTGGATTGCGCGTTGGCCTTCACATTGGCGCCGAGCACGGGGAACTTGATCATGTCGAGGAACGGCGCCAAGGCGGCCTCGCCGTCGTCGAATTCATGGTTGCCGAGGGCCATGGCATCGAACTTCATGTCGTTGAGGAATTCGCCTTCGACCTTGCCCTTATAGGTCGTGTAGAACAGCGAGCCCTGGAAATTGTCGCCGGCGCTGAGCAGCAGCACGTTCTGGCCTTCCAGCTTCTTGCGTTCCTGGGCAATCGCGGTGATTAGCCGGCCCGCGCCGCCGATGCACTCGCCCTTGGTCTCCTCGTCCGCCGAGCAGGTCGATTCATATTTGTTGTTGCCTTCGATGCGGCTGTGCCAGTCGTTGATATGCAGGATGTTCAGCGTGTAGTCGGCAAAGGACGCGCCGGCCGACAGGCCGAGGGCTGAGGCTGACAGGGCTGCAATGGCGGCAAGCTTCTTCATCTTCGTCTCCCGGAAAGCTGATCAGAGGCCATTAGCGCTCTTGCTTGACTGGAACATAACAGCCGGCGCTTTGGCCATGTTCCCATCGCGTTCCGGATGACGCAAGCGGAATCCGGGACCCTTTGCCGGCACAAAAAAGGACGGCGGCCAACCAGCCGCCGTCCTTGGAAAACGAATGGTCGTGGGTTCAGACGCGCCTTGTCAGCACGAAATTCTGACCGCTGGAGCTCGTGCAGTTGAGCTGGCTTGTCGACACCATCAGGCAGTTGAAGCTGACCGCGGTCTGGCGGATCAGCGAGGTGCCGTTGATCTGCACCGATGTGGCGCCGGTCATCGTGTAGCTGCCGTCGGCAAGCTTCTGGCCGGTGTCGGTGGCTACCGTCGTGAAGGTGCCGCCGGTGAAGGTCGACAGGCCGGTGCCCTTGGCGTCGATCCACGAGCCCTCGACGCCTTTCGGCGCCGCTGCCATCGGCGGTTGAA
>NZ_RZPB01000121.1:0-11566 GCF_003998535.1 Mesorhizobium sp. M7A.F.Ca.AU.002.02.1.1
ACATGGAACACGGTGATGCCGTCTCTCGCTTTCCCGGGCGGCGTCAGTTTCCTGCCGGTCATCCTGGGCGGCGCGCTTGTCTGCCTGTTTTCGCTCGAGCGGCTTGCCGGGCGGTTTGCCGGACTGCCGGTCGATGCCGATCAGTACGCCACGGGCGAGGAGGGTCTCTAGATGGCATTGACGGTTCTGTTCGGCACCTTCGTCTTTCTTCTGATCATCGGCACACCGATCGCCTTCTGCCTCGGTGTCGCCAGCTTCGCCACGGTTCTGGTGCTGGGGCTGCCGCCGCTGGTGGTGTTCCAGCGCCTCAACTCCGGTGTCAGCGTGTTTTCGCTGATGGCCATCCCGTTCTTCATCTTCGCCGGTGACCTGATGGTGCGCGGCGGCATTGCCGCTCGCCTTGTTGCGCTCGCCGGGGCGTTGGTCGGCCACCTGAGAGGCGGGCTCGGCCAGGTCAACATCGCCGCCTCGACCATGTTCGGCGGCATTTCCGGCTCGGCGGTGGCCGATGCCTCGGCGGTCGGCGGGCTGATGATCCCGCAGATGAAGGCGCGCGGCTACGGCGTCGATTATGCTGTCAACATCACTTCGGTCGGCGCCATCATTGCGCTGCTGATACCGCCTTCGCACAACATGATCATCTATTCGATTTCGGCCGGCGGCCGGATCTCGATCGCTGATCTGTTCACCGCCGGCATCATACCGGGCCTGCTGCTGGCGCTATCTCTGATGGTCACGGCCTATTGGGTCGCCAGCCGCCGCGCCTATCCGACCGAGCCGTTCGCCGGCTTCGGCAGGGCGCTGCAATTGCTCGTTGCCGCAATTCCCGGGCTGATCCTGATCGGCATCATCTTCGGCGGCGTTCGCTCCGGCGTCTTCACCGCCACCGAAAGCTCCTGCATCGCCATCGTCTATGCTTTCCTGGTGACCCTGCTGATCTATCGCTCCATGAGCTGGAACGACTTCGTCACCGCGACCACCGCTGCCGTGCGCACAACCGCAATGGTGCTGATGATCATCGGCTGCGCCGCCGCCTTTGGCTGGCTGCTGGCCTATCTCCGGGTGCCGGCCGCTCTGGTCGCCTTCCTGCAGTCCGTATCCGACAACAAGCTGGTCATCTTGCTGTTGATCAACGTCGTGCTTCTCATCCTCGGCACGTTCATGGACATGTCGCCGCTGATCATCATCACCACGCCGATCTTCCTGCCGGTGGTCATGGCCTACGGCGTCGATCCGGTGCATTTCGGCGTGATCCTCATTCTCAATCTCGGCATCGGCTTGTGCACACCGCCGGTGGGGGCAGTGCTGTTCGTCAGCTGTGCGATCGGCCGGATCCCGATCTGGACGGCGATGCGTTCGATCTGGCCATTCTATGGGGCGGCTTTCGCTGTGTTGATGCTTGTCACCTACGTGCCGGAAATTTCGTTGTGGTTGCCGCACCTGTTCCACTAGAGCAGTTCACGGGAACGGCGAACTGCTCTAACCCTTTGTTTTGACGCAATTCCGGACGGAAACCGTTTCACATTTTTCCTGGAATTGCTTTAGGAGACCATCACGTGTCCGCTGCATCCGCCGATCTCAGGGTCGAGAGAAAACCCAAGCTGTCGGAGACCGTCGTTGCGGCGATCCGCAAGCAGCTGCAGGCGGGCGAAATCCTGCCTGGCCACAAATTGCCGACCGAGGGCCAGCTGACCGAGACCTTCGGCGTCAGCCGCACCGTCATCCGCGAGGCGCTGGCCAAGCTTGCCGCCGACGGCCTGGTCGAGTCGCGTCAAGGCGCCGGCGTCTTCGTCACCGAGCATATCTCGACGATGTTCGGAGCGCTTGCCGCCGACATGGGAGCCAAGGATTCGATCGCGCTCAACGTGCTCGAGGTACGCTTGGCAATCGAGATCGAGTCGGCCGGGATCGCCGCTATTCGCCGCAACGCCGCGCAGGAGGCGGCGATCCAGGAAGCCTTCTTCGAATTCGAGCGGCTGCTGCTTGCCAGCGAGCCGACCGGCCCGGCCGACCTCGCCTTCCACCGCGCCATCGCCAGCGCGACCAACAACCCGTTCTATGTCGAGATGCTCGACGTGCTCGGCCGGCGCGCCATTCCGTGCGACGTGACCTCGCCCTGGTCGACCGAACTGGCGCAATCCGACAACTACCAGCGCGGGCTGCAGCGCGAACATCTGGTGATCCTCAATGCGATCACATCGGGCGATGCCGAAGCGGCGCGCGAGGCAATGCGCGCGCACCTCACAGCCAGCCAGCAGCGCTACCGCGAACGCCTGCATGCGCGGCAGGCTTTCTATGCCAGTTCGGTCAGGGCCGCCGCCGGCGAATGACCCATTTCAAGTCAGGACGAAAATGAGCCAGAGCCATACCGATTACACATCCCGCTTTGCCATAGACCCGGTTGCCGCCGCGGCGATGGGAACCGATGAACTCCGTCACAATTTCCACATTGACGGCCTGTTCCAGTCCGGCCGCATCAGCCTGACCTACACCCACTACGACCGCATGATCGTCGGCGGCGCCGTGCCGATAGGCTCGCCGCTCCAACTGGAGGCGATCAAGCCGACCGGCACCAAAGGTTTCCTCGACCGGCGCGAGTTGATCGCCGTCAACATCGGTGGCGTGGGCGTCATCACGACCGGCGGCCAACCTCATGAATTGCAGGCGCGCGACATGCTCTATCTCGGCATGGGCACACAGGATGTGTCCTTCGCCTCAGCGGATGAGGGGGCGCCGGCGAAGTTCTATCTGCTCAGTGCGCCGGCGCATCTGGCTCATCCCAGCCGGCTGATCCGCCTCAGTGACGCCAAGCGCCTCGATCTCGGCAGCAAGGATGCCTGCAACGAGCGTTCGATCTTCCAGTTCATCCATGCCGATGGCGCAAAGACCTGCCAGCTGGTGGTCGGCATGACCCAGCTGGCGCCGGGCTCTATCTGGAACACCATGCCTTGCCATGTGCATGACCGGCGCATGGAGGCCTATCTCTATTTCGACCTGGCCGAGACGGCGCGCGTCTTCCACTTCATGGGCGAGCCGGACGAAACGCGCCATATCGTCATGGCCAACGAAGAGGCCGTGCTGTCGCCGGGTTGGTCGATCCACTCCGGCGCCGGCACTTCCAATTATGCGTTCATCTGGGCGATGGCCGGCGACAATGTCGACTACACCGATGTCGACCCGGTGGCGTTGGGCGATCTGCGGTGAGCGACCCCTTCAGCCTTGCCGGAAAACGTATCCTGGTCACCGGCGCCAACACCGGCATCGGCCAGGGCATCGCCGTATCGATCGCACGCGCCGGCGGCACGGTGATCGGCGTCGGTCGCTCGTCGATGGACGATACGGCCAGAAAGATCGCAACGATGGGCGGGCAATTCGAGGCGGTGAGCGCCGATCTTGCCGACACGTCAGCCGCCGGCCCCTTGCTCGACCGCGTCTGGGACGAAAGCGGCCCGCTCGACGGGCTGGTCAACAATGCCGGCATCATCCGGCGCGCCGATGCCGTCGATCTCAGCGAGGCCGATTGGGACGACGTCATGGACGTCAATCTGAAGACGGTTTTTTTGCTCTGCCAAAGCTTTGCCAGGCGTGCCTTGGCCGCTGAGCGGAAAGGCAAGATCGTCAACATTGCCTCCGTGCTGAGCTTTCAGGGCGGCATTCGCGTGGCGTCCTACACCGCCTCGAAGCATGGCGTGCTCGGCATCACCCGGCTGCTTGCCTGCGAATGGGCGCAAAAAGGCATCAACGTCAACGCTGTCGCGCCAGGCTATATCGAAACCAACAACACGCAGGCGCTGCGCGCCGATCCCGACCGCAGCGCCGCTATCCTGGCGCGCATCCCGGCCGGCCGCTGGGGCGAGGCGGGCGACATTGGCGATGCCGCCGTCTTCCTGCTGGCGCCGGCGTCGAACTACATGCATGGCGCGGTGGTGCCGGTGGATGGTGGCTGGCTGGCACGCTAGGTTTTGACGCAATTCCGAACGGAAACCGTTTCACACTTTTCCTGGAATTGCTCTGAGGAGACGACGATGACCGCAAAGATCTTCGCGCATGCCGGCGAGGGCGCCTGGACGGCGACACCGGACGGCAACAGGCGCCGCATTCTCCTGCACACTGACGAGTTGATGCTGGTCGAATTCGGCTTCGACAAGGGTGGCGTCGGCGCCCTGCATTCGCACCCGCACGTCCAGGCAAGTTACGTCGCCGAGGGCCGCTTCGAGGTGACCATCGACGGCCGGAGCGAGATCGTTGGGACGGGCGGGAGTTTCATCGTGCCGTCGGGCCTGGTGCACGGGGTCAAGGCGCTCGAAGCGGGGCGGCTGGTCGACAGCTTTGCGCCGCACCGGGCCGATTTCCTCGGCTAGAGCATTTCACCGTTTCACGGAAACGGCGAGCTGCTCTAACTCTTTGTTTTGACGCAATTCTAGACGGAAAACCGCTTCACACTTTTCCTGGAATTGCTCTAACGAGGGGTAAGAGATCGAGCGGGAATGACCCGCACCCCAGAAAGAGGCGCGGGTCTGTTGCCTGGGCGCTTGTGGCGCCGCGGTACTCAAGACATCACCGCAGGATGAGGACCCTGCCGCACCGTGGTGAAGATAGTCTTAATGCACCGGGGCTGCGTAGCTCGGTCGGTCAGGTGATGTGCCGCAGGAGGCTGAAAAGCCGTTCGAACGTCTTGCCGTAGGGCGGGCGCAGCAGGCTTCCCGCGCTCAGCCGCGACTGCATGAAAACCCGTTTCTCCTTGCTGAAGGTGCGAAATCCCCATTCGCCGTGATAGGCGCCCATGCCGCTGGCGCCGACGCCGCCGAAGGGCTGGTTTTCCTGTACCAGATGCAGCATGCAGTCGTTGACGGTGACGCCGCCGGCAATTGTCTCGCGCAGGATGCGTTGACGGTTGCCGCTGTCGCGGCCGAACCAGTAGAGTGCCAGCGGGCGGTCGGCCCCGTTCACATGGGCGATCGCCTCGTCGATCCCGGTGTATTCTACGATGGGCAGCACCGGCCCAAAGATCTCTTCGCGCATCAGCCGCAGGTTTGCGCCGGCATTGCGGACCAGGGTCGGCAGCAACTTCCCGCTATTGGCGTCAAGTTCCTCGCCGGCCGGGTTGATTTCGGTGACATCGGCGCCGGCGTCACGCGCTTCAGTGACCATGTCGCGCAGGCGCTGGTGGTGCCGATCGCTGATGATGGCGGTATAGTCGGGGTTGTCGCGTAGAGTCGGGTAGAGCTTAGCGATCGCCGTTGCGAGCCTGGCAGCGACCGTGCCTGCTTGCCCCTTCGGCACCAGAAGGTAATCCGGCGCGATACAGGTCTGCCCGGCATTCAACAGCTTGCCGTAGGCAATGCTCGATACTGCCGCGTCGAGGTCGCATGACGGATCGAAGATTGCCGGCGACTTGCCGCCGAGTTCGAGCGTGACCGGGGTCAGGTTGGCGGCCGCGGCGATCGCGACCTGGCGTCCGACCGCGGTCGAGCCGGTGAACAGCAAATGATCGAAAGGCATCGATACGAAGGCCTTTCCCATCTCCGCGTCGCCGCTGATGACGCTGAGCTCATCGGGTGCGAAATGCTCGGCAACAAGTTTGGCCAGCAACGCCGAAAAAGCCGGCGTCAATTCGGAAGGTTTTATGAGCACGTGATTGCCGGCCGCGAGTGCCGCGATGACCGGCGCGACGGCGAGCTGGAAAGGATAATTCCAGGGCGACACGATGCCGATGACACCGAGCGGCTGCGGGATGAGGCGATTTCTGCCGGGCAGGAACGGCATGGTGGTGGCAACGCGGCGTTCGCGCATCCAGCCCCTGAGGTGCGACAGCGCGTGGCGGATGCCGGCACGTACGACGAACAGTTCCGCAAGACGCGTCTCATGCGCGGAACGGCCGCCAAAGTCGGTGTCGATGGCGGTGCAGATGTCGGCTTCATGCCGCTCGGTCAGCGCGAGCAGGCGTTTGAGGCGATCCTTGCGAACGTCAAAGTTGGGGAAAGGCTGCGCCTCGAAGGCGGCGCGCTGCAGGTGGAACCGCTCGCCGAGAACATTCTGTCTGGTCTGCAGCATCACGCCCTCCCTGGCTTGCCGGACGGAGCTTACATCGTGGTGCGTGGCGGAATCCAGCGGGGGTGCAGGTGTCCTAGGGGAAGCCGCTTTCGGATGTGCACGGCATCCGGCTGGCAGGCGCCGATGGCCGCATCAACGACAGGTTCCTGCAAAGGGGGCGTTGTGGTTGGATGACGGCTGCGCTACTCCAAAGCGTCACGCCAGAGAGTCGTCTTGACCGGTTTCCACATCCTCTCCAGTCTACGAAATTCCAGCCCGGTGTCCGCCTGATGCTGATGTCGGCGACGAGCATCTTGGCCATGGACCCCAAGCGGCGCGTTCCGCGCCGCGCGGCCCAGCGGAATTGCGGATGAAGGGCGCTCACAGGCTTGAGGCTGCGTTTGGAGCGGCTGCGCGAAGGGTTGTGCGGGAGTTTCTGCGGTTCGTGCCGCTGTCTCTGAGACAGCGCATGCAAAGACGCACATATGCACGCGCGACGCCCGCCAACAGAATTTTCATTTCGGGCTGCGCACGCAGCGGGACGACGCTGACACAGCGGCTGATGAGGTGTTTCGAGGACATTTTCGTCCATCCGCCCGAAGCGCGATACGCAATGCTGGACATGTTGGACCGGCCGGAATCGAACCTCGTCGTCAAGCGCGATGCGCGCGGTTTTGCGCATCTGGCGAAGCTACCGACCTCCATCGGCTTGATCTATTGCGCGCGCCATCCATTCGACACGCTGACAAGTTCGCATCCGCAAACACGCAACCAGCGTCGGTTCCACGTCACGCCGCAACGCTGGCTGACCGAATACGACGCGCTGATCCGGCTGAAGAAGGCACAACCGCACCGGCAGATCCTTTTCGTCCGCTACGAAGACATGATCGGCGCGCCCGATGCGCAGCAGGACAGAATCGCGCAGTCATTCGGACTGACACCGCGCATTCGTTTCAGCGAGGACCCGGACAATCCGATCCGGGTGGCTTCGTTGAGAAAATGGGAACGGAATGAAGAATTCAGGACCTATCTCGGCGGCCTGCCCCCGGCATTTCTCGCCCGCGTCCAGCGTTTCTGCGCCGAGTTCGGCTATGACATGCCAATAAGCACGCCGACCGTGGACGCGCGGTGATGCAGGCACCGGCGGCCCTCGCGACAGAAGAGCTGGATCCCAAGCGGCGCGTGCTGAAGGACGTGTTCGGCTTCGATGATTTTCGCCCCGGGCAGGCCGATGTCATGGACGCGTTGCTGGCCGGGCGTCATGTGCTGGCTGTCATGCCGACTGGTGCCGGCAAATCGCTCTGCTACCAGGTGCCGGCGCTTGTCCTGGGCGGGCTCACCATTGTCGTTTCGCCGCTGGTGGCGCTGATGCAGGATCAGGTCGCCGCCTTGCGGCTTGCCGGCGTGGCCGCCGATACGATCAATTCCTCGATCGACCGCGATGCCAATATTGCCGCATGGCGTCGCGTCGCCTCGGGCCAGACGCGCCTGCTCTATCTCGCGCCGGAGCGGTTGATGACCGAGCGCATGCTCGAGGCGCTGGCCAGGCTCGATATCAGCCTGATCGCCGTCGACGAGGCGCATTGTATCTCGCAATGGGGGCCGGCATTCCGGCGCGAATACGAGGACCTGTCGCGTCTGCGCGGCATCTTTCCCAGCGTGCCGATCATCGCGCTGACGGCAACGGCGGACGAAGGCACGCGCACCGACATCGAATCCCGGCTGTTTGCCGAGCGCGTCGAGACCCTGGTGCTGGGCTTCGACCGGCCGAACATCAAGCTTGCCATCGAGGCCAAGCAGGACAGCAAGCGCCAATTGCTGCGCTTCGTCGAGCGCCATCCCGGCCGCAGCGGCATCGTCTATTGCCTGTCGCGCAAGAAGACGGAGGAGATGGCGGCCTTCCTCGAGAAGAACGGCGTCACCGCGCTCGCTTATCACGCCGGCATGAGCAAGGAGGCGCGTGACGCCAACCAGAACAGCTTCATGACCTTGTCCGGCGTCGTCATGGTGGCGACCATCGCCTTCGGCATGGGCATCGACAAGCCTGACGTCGCCTATGTCTTCCACACCGACATGCCGGGCAGCCTGGAGGCCTACTACCAGGAGATAGGCCGCGCCGGCCGCGATGGGCGGGACGCCGAGGCGCATATGCTGTTCGGCCTGGGCGATATCCGCATGCGCAGGTTGTTCATCGACGACGAGGATGCGCCGCCCGAGCACAAGAGGCGCTCGCATGGCCGGCTCGACACGCTGATAGGCTATTGCGAGACGGCGCAGTGCCGCCGCCAGGTGCTGCTCGGCTATTTCGGCGAGGAAGCGCAGCCCTGCGGCAATTGCGACACCTGCCTCGACCAGGCACCGCGCGCCGATGGCGGAGCCGAGGCTCGGATCATCCTGACGGCGATCGCCCAGAGCGGTGAGCGTTTCGGTGCCGGTCATGTCATCGACATCCTGCTCGGCCATGAAACCGAGAAGGTGCTTGCCAGGAACCACCAGAGGCTCACGAGTTTCGGCAGTGGTCTGGCGCACAAGAAGGATTTCTGGCTATCGCTGATCCGGCAACTCGTCGCCGGCGGGTTCCTGATGCCGGATCCGGCCGGCCATGGCGGCCTCGCCATCGCCGAAAAGGGTCATGCGCTTGGCCGTGGCGAGGTGCCGTTCCATTATCGTGTCGAGGTACGCAGCCGCGCCTTGCGCGGCAAGATGCGCTCGGGGCAGGATCTCGGGCAGTCGGCTGTGGACACCGGGCTACTGGCCGCGCTCAAATCCTTGCGCCTGCGGCTCGCCAAGGAGCGCCAGGTGCCGGCCTATGTGGTGTTCTCGGATCGTACGCTGATCGACATGGCCGAGCGCCGCCCGCACGACCTCGACGCCTTCGCCGAAGTGAATGGGGTTGGGGCGGCAAAGCTCAAGGAATTCGGCCAGGTTTTTCTGAGTGCGATTGCCGAGCACCGGTCGGGTGAGGCGGCCTGAGGTCAGATCAGCGACTGGTCACGCGCCGTGAAGCAGAGGGATCTTCGGAGAAGGCATCCGTTCCGAAACCTCCTGTGCCGCCGCCGCCCATTCCTCCACCGCCCATGCCCCCCAGGGACCGATTAGTTCAACGTTTTCTGGCCGGCCGGTCGACAGATCAGGCCCAGACTGAGGCGTGCATCGACTTCATGGCCGAGCATTTGCAACCGCAATAGATGCCGCTGTCCGCTTGCAGGCACCTATCCACTGCAAGCGTCGCGGGCGACCCGCCGGGCGTCAGTCGCGCGATGTGGACAGTCCCGCGAGAAGCGGAGCGTAGGCGGCGAGCCTGCGGGATACGAACTCAGTGAAGAGCCGCACGCGCTTCGTCTTGCGTGTCTCCCCATGCGTGAGAAGCCAGAGCGTTCCGTACAGGTGCAGGTCGGTGCCCGGCACCCTCACCAGCAGGGGGTCGGCATCTCCGACGAAGCACGGCAGTGTCGTGATCCCGAGACCTTGCCGTACGGCAACGATCTGCGCCTCGGCGTCCGTGATCCTGAATGGAACTCCCGTGGTGCCAACCTCACCCGCGCTGGCCCACTCTGGAATTCCATGAACGCTTATGACGATCCACCGGATGGGATCAGGTGCGCCCGCACGCCACGCGGCCAGGCGATCGCGGGACATGTAGACGCCGCCAAACACCTCCGCTCCCTTCAGTCCGTGAAGATTGAGCGGCAGGTTTTTGCGGTCGTAGACGACGCGGATCGCCACGTCGGCCTCTCGGTTGGTCAGATTTGCCAGCTCGCCGGACGACAAGATTTCCATCTCGATGTCTGGATGCAGGTGCGCGAAATCGGCGAAGTCCGGCATGAGCAGGTGCGTCGCGAGGGGCGGTGCCAGCGTCACCCGCAGAAGTCCGCGTACGCTCTGGTCGCGCCCGAAGACGCGCGTCTCCAGCTGGTGCGACGACGCTTCCATCTGGTTCGCGAGCTCGAGGACCTCCTCGCCCGCAGCGGTCAGGCGGTAGCCCGAAGGCCGCTTTTCGAACATTTGCGCCCCGAGGCGTTCCTCAAGCTGTGCGATGCGTCGCAGCACGGTCGAGTGATTCACCCCGAGCTGCGCGCCGGCAGCCCGCACCGAGCCTCCGCGTGCGACGGCTAGAAAGTAGCGAACGTCATCCCAGTCGATCATGGTGCAATCCGGCACCGCGCGGTGCGCCTTCCAAAGCCCGTATCTAACACATCCTACAGCAGTAGGGGCGGGATATCGTGGCTTGTGTCGACAAGGGCGACGCTATTCCGAACGGCGGACACGGATCGTCGCGGGCTGGCGTCAATCCTGAAAGCGGATCGATTCTGCACCACCGATGTGCGCGCTTCCGCACTCACCGCGCGACCCCGGCGGGCCCATCTAGAGGTTCTCGGGGCGTCCCCGAACGACCAAAGACAGAGCCTGGAAGGATTAAGTCATGGGAAAACTGGATGGTAAGGTTGCGGTTATAACGGGTGGTGCCACCGGCATCGGCCTCGCCGCTGCAAAGCGCTTCATCGAGGAGGGCGCCTTCGTCTTCATCTTCGGCCGCCGGCAGGAAGCGCTAGACGCCGCTGTGGCCGAGCTCGGGCCCAATGCCCGCGCGGTGAAGGGCTCGGTCTCGGATGAGGCCGACCTCGATCGGCTCTACGCGGCGGTGAAGGCCGAGCGCGGAGCCCTCGACATCATCTTCGCCAACGCCGGGGTGGGAAGCCTGCTTCCGCTCGGCAAGCTCACCGCCGGGCACATTGACGAGACCTTCAACACCAATGTGAAGGGTACGATCTTCACGGTCCAGAAGGCGCTGCCGCTGATGGGCGAGGGCGGTTCGATTATCCTGACCGGATCGAGCGCCGGCACCACGGGCGCGCCCGCATTCAGCGTCTATAGCGCGAGCAAGGCGGCCGTGCGCAACCTCGCGCGGACCTGGGCGGAAGACTTGAAAGGCACCGGCATCCGGGTAAACGTGCTGTCGCCCGGGCCGACGGCGACCGAACTCGCGAAGGCAGCGATAGGCGAGGAGGGCTTGAAGGTCTTCGCCTCGATGAATCCGCTTCAGCGTATGGCCGATCCAGCGGAGATCGGGGCGGCGGCTGCGTTTCTCGCGTCGCCCGACAGCAGCTTCATGACTGCCAGCGAGGTCGCCGTCGACGGGGGCTTGGCGCAAATCTGACCCGCTACGCCCCGCCGTTCATTCCATTCGATATCCCGAGCCCGCAGGGCCTGGTAAACTGAAGGAGAGTATACATGAGCTACGCAATTATCGGCTTCGGCAAGATCGGCCAGGCTCTTGCCAAGGCATTTGCCCGCAAGGGCCTCGAAGTGTCCGTGGCAACCACGCGCGACCCGGAAAGCTTTGCATCCGACGCGGCCGCGATCGGACCCACGATCATCCCGAAAACACTGGCGGACGCCGTCAAGGCGGACATCATCTTTTTGGCTGTCCGCTTTGAATCGCACCCGGATGTCGCGAAGGCGCTGCCAAGCTGGGAAGGCAAGACGATCATCGACGCGACGAACGTGTTTCCAGTCCCCGAAGAGCTGGACG
>NZ_RZPB01001220.1:0-1170 GCF_003998535.1 Mesorhizobium sp. M7A.F.Ca.AU.002.02.1.1
GCACTGGACGGCGCGACGGAAGGCGGCACACATTATGATGGCTTTGTCGCGCTCGGCACCGTCATCCGCGGCGACACCTATCATTTCGACATTGTCGCCAATGAATCCAGCCGCGCGCTCATGGATTTGAGCGTGCAGGACTCGGTCTGCATCGGCAACGGCATCCTCACCACCGAGAATGACGCCCAGGCCTGGACTCGCGCCAAGCGCTCGGAAGGCGACAAGGGCGGCTTTGCCGCGCGTGCGGCGCTGACCATGATTGCCCTCAAGGAACAATTGGGAGCGCGATCGTGAGCGAACCCGCTTCGCCCGGGCAGCCCGCGATGCGCCACGCCAACAAGCGCGGCGCTGCCCGTCTGGCCGCCGTGCAGGCGCTCTATCAGATGGATGTCGCCGGCAGCGGTGTCTTCGAGATCACCGCCGAGTACGAGGCGTTTCGCCTTGGCAAGGAAGTCGACGGCGCGCTCTATCGCGAGGCCGATGCGCAATGGTTTCGCGCTATCCTGGCGGGTGTCGTCGAGAACCAGAAGACCATCGATCCGATCATCCGCCAGGCGCTGACCGAGGACTGGCCGCTGTCGCGGCTCGATTCGACGCTGCGCGCCATCCTGCGCGCCGGTGTCTACGAACTGATGAAGCGCGAGGATGTCCCGGTCGCCGTCATAGTCTCCGAATATGTCGACATCGCCAAGGCCTTCTACGAGGAAGACGAGCCGAAGCTGGTCAATGCCGTGCTCGACCGTGTGTCACGCCGGGTGCGTGGCGAGGGGCGCGGCAAGGACGCATCATGACGGCAATCGCCGTCGAGGCAGGCAGCGAGGCGCGCCGCACGGCGCTGATCCTGGCCGCATCGCAGGCGATCATCGGCTCGGCGGCCCCCATCGCCATCTCCGTGGGCGCGCTGGCCGGGCAATATCTGCTTGGCCCCGACAAATCATTGGCGACAGCGCCGATCACCGGCTTCAACATCGGCGTGGCGCTCGGCGCGCTGCCCGCAGCGGCCATCATCCGCAGAATGGGCCAGCGCGGCGGCTTCATGACCGGAACGATCGTCACGGCGCTTGGCGGCCTGATCGCCACGCTTGCGCTTTTTCAAGGGAGCTTCTGGCTGTTTGCCTTTGGCTTGCTCACGATCGGTGTCGGCGGCGCCTTCGTCCAGCAGTTCCGCTT
>NZ_RZPB01001221.1:0-1169 GCF_003998535.1 Mesorhizobium sp. M7A.F.Ca.AU.002.02.1.1
CCGGTGGCGGCATTGTGCTGAACGGCCGGCTTTTCGGCGGCCCGACCGGCAATGCCGGAGCGCTCGGCTCCATGCCCGTGCCCGGGCCGGACGGCAAGCCGACCCAACTGATCGATGTCGCTTCCATCGCCATGCTCGAAAAGGCGCTCAATGCGCGCGGCATCGAGGCCTCGCATCTGTGGACCTCGCCGGACGACTGGGGCGAGATCGGACCCGAACTCGACGGCTGGATCGCCAGCGCCTCAAGGGCGCTCGCTTACGCCATCGTCGCCGCATCCTCGATCATCGATTTCGAAGCGGCGGTGATCGACGGCTGGATGCCGAAGGCGGTGCGCCGCCAGCTGGTCGACGCCATCATTGCGGCAATCGCCACGATCGACGGCGAAGGCTTGAAGCTGCCCGCCATTCGCGAGGGAACCGTCGGTATCCATGCCCGGGCGCTCGGCGGCGCCAGCCTGCCACTTTCCGAACGCTTCCTGATCGGCTCGACGACGATTTCCAGGAGCGCCTGATGCTGATCGGAATCCCGGCGCTGCTCGGTCCGGAGCTTCTGGCGATCCTGCGCGGCATGGGCCATGGCGACGAAATCGCCCTTGTCGACGGAAACTATCCGGCGGAACAGCAGGCAACCCGACTGGTACGCGCCGATGGCCACCCTCTTATCCCGGTACTCGATGCGATATTGAGTGTCCTGCCTGTCGATGACGCCGTGCCGGAGGCGCTGTTTCGCGCCTCGGTCCGAGGCGATCCCTCGCTTGCCGATCCTGTCCATCATGAGATCGAAGCGATCTGCGCCAAACGGGCGCCAGGCCGCAAGGTGGTTGCGCTGGCCGGCGCCGACTTCTATGCACGGGTCAAATCGGCGCATGCCATCGTCGCGACAAGCGAGCCGCGGCTCTACGCCAACATCATCATACGCAAGGGCGTGATCTATCCGCCGGAGACCAAGAAGCCATGATCCTCTGCTGCGGCGAAGCCCTGATCGACATGCTGCCGCGCACGACGACAGCGGGCGAGCCGGCCTTTGCGCCTTATGTCGGCGGCGCCGTATTCAACACGGCAATCGCACTTGGCCGGCTCGGCGCGCCGGCCGGCTTCTTTTCCGGCCTGTCGTCGGATCTGTTCGGCGGCCAATTCCGGGATGCGCTTGGGGCGAGCAAGGTCAGTTC
>NZ_RZPB01001222.1:0-1162 GCF_003998535.1 Mesorhizobium sp. M7A.F.Ca.AU.002.02.1.1
TCTCCGGATCGCGGCCGACGACCGGATCGATCTTGCCCTCGCGGGCGCGTTGGGTCAGATCGGTGGCGAATTTCGCCAAGGCCGAATCTCCGCCCATGGTCCGCTTCGGCGTTTCAGCCGCGGGAACCGCGATGGCTGCGCCGCCTTCGAGCGAACCTTCCACGACATCGGCGAACCGCGCGACAACCGCATCGGCGTCGATCTTGTCGAACTCGCCGCTGATCTTCGACAGCAGGCCTTCCAGAACCGGGGTTTTCAGGCAGGAAAGCAGAATATGGGCGCTGCGGACTTCCTCGACGCCGAACTCCAGCGTCGCGAGGTTCCAGGCTTCCTGGATTGCATGAAAGATATGATCGGAGAATTCCTCGATCGAGGTTGCGCCATAGGGCAACTTGTCGACGGCACGGGTCATATCTGCCGTGAGCCGGCTGGCATCCAGTCCCGCATCGGCGATTATCATTTGCACATCGGAGCGGTCGGAAAGCACCAGCTGCTCGATGAAGTGAACGAGTTCGACGTAAGGATTGCCGCGCAGCTTGGCGCTATCGGCCGCGGCCTTGAAGGCGCGCACCCCGACAGGATCAAGCTTGCCGACCAGTTCCTTACGCTTGAAGCTCTGCGACGACCGGCGCTGTTCCATCGAACGTGCTCCTGCAATCTGCCAGCCGATAAACTGCCACAGATGCCGCCACTTGACAAAGTGCGTTGTGGACGAGGCCTCAATGCCTGGTTCAGCCAGCTTCCTCGTATTGTGGAAGTCTTGCACCACCGGCTGCAAACAACAGCGGAATTGCGCGCCCTGCGCAATGCATTTCTCATACGGATTGACAATTGCGCCACGGAGTTCGGTACTCATGGCGGTGTTCAGCTTCTGTTAATTTTGGAGCACTCGTTGAATTGTGGTAAAGTGCACCGGTGTGATAACGTAAGGTCACATAAGGTTTGAGGGCCTTCGCTGGGGGTTGGTGTGATTGATCTCGCACTCTGGCTTTCTTCGCTAGACGGTGAGAATCCGTCCGGGGAAGATTTGCGCAACGACCCGGCTTTCCATGAGTTGGAGCGCCTGACCGAAGCCCAACTCAAGGTCGTCCACGACGGCAACAATAAGGCCGGCTCGCAAAGCACGATTCCAGTCGACTGGCCCGCTGTGCTCGCAAAGGCG
>NZ_RZPB01001223.1:0-1162 GCF_003998535.1 Mesorhizobium sp. M7A.F.Ca.AU.002.02.1.1
GTACCTCGTAGTCGGGCAGATCCTTCGACAAATGGCCGATGTAGATCGCAACGCCCGCCGCGACCAGAAGGGCCAGCGTCGTGCCGATGCCGAAAAAATAGCCAATGAGACGAATCATACCCGCTCCAGTCCTTGGTTCGGGAATTTCCTAAACGAAGCCGCCTTTCACGCAAGCTTTCGAGCCGGTCCCAATCCGTAATCGAAAACCCTTGTCGCCGCCATGTGGACAAAATACGGCAATGCCTGATTTCACGGCTGCTGGCCGGAAATAAAAGCACTGGGTGTTGTCGTCGCGCAACGCCGCCTCTGGTTGCAGGCGTCGCCGGTCATGTCAACCTCCGGTTCCCGATCCGGCCTTGGCCGACGCGAACAGCGCGACGGCGTTGGTTATGCTCTGGGCCGCCTTGCCGCGCCAGTCGGCGTTGAGCAACTGCGCCTCGTCCTTGGCGTTCGAGAGATAACCGAGTTCGACCAGCACCGACGGCACATCGGGTGCCTTGAGCACCTTGAAACCCGCGGAGCGCTGCGGATTGTTGATAAGACCGACGCTGGTCGACAACTGGCCAACCAGCGTGTGGGCGAAACTCATCGAGAAGTTGTGTGTTTCGCGGCGGATCAGGTCGATCAGGATGTCGGTGACTTCCTTGTTGTCGTTCTTGATTTCCATGCCGGCGAACTGGTCGGAGAGGTTCTCACGGTCGGCAAGCGCCTGCGCCTCGGGGTCCGAAGCCTTGTCGGAGACGGTATAGACGGTGGCGCCGCGAATGCCCTTGACGCTGATCGTGTCGGCATGGATCGAAATAAGCAGGTCGGCCTCATGCTGACGGGCAATGCGCACGCGGTCGTCCAGACGCAGGAATTCGTCTGTGTCGCGCGTCATGAACACATCATAATTGCCGACGGCCGCGAGTTTGTCGCGCAGCTCCGTGGCGAAGGCCAGCGTGACGTTTTTTTCGATGGTGCCGTTCAGGCCCTCGGCACCGCCGTCGATGCCGCCATGGCCGGGGTCGATGACGACGGTGAACCGATGGCCCGGATTGGAGACCGGCCCGGTGCCGACCCGCCCTCCCTTGTCGGTCGAAACGGTCGATCCGGTGGTCAGCGCCTGATTGGCAAGTGCGGCATCGAACTCGCGTTCGGATGCCGCCGACATGTCGATGGC
>NZ_RZPB01001224.1:0-1160 GCF_003998535.1 Mesorhizobium sp. M7A.F.Ca.AU.002.02.1.1
TTCCTGATCTTGTTGGTTTCGACGATCGTGTTCTTCTTGACCGACTGGTAGGTCAGGACCGAAGCGGTCGAGTCCAGCGTCCAGTTCGTCTCTGCCTTCGCAGTTCCCAGTCCGGGCCAAATCAACACCAACAACGCAACGACCAAGCCAAGCGCGTTTATAACGAGCCAGCCTCTTGCCCGTGTTTTCCACCAGACTCCCACGACTTCGAACATGGAACCCCCTGCCTAGAGCAGTTCACGATTTCTCAGCGAGGAGCATAGAACACTTGCTGTCGCTTGGCGAGCATCTCGCGTGGTGCGGTGCACCACTCCCGAGCGATGCAAATCTCGGGTTCATCGTCTTGGTTAGAAGGCGATCTTCAGTCCGAGCTTGGCGCCGATGGTGGAACTGTCCGATGACACCTTGCCGCGAACTTCGCCGTTGACGGTGGTCGCGGCCGACATCTTCAGGTTGAAGCCGGTCGACAGCGCGGCGGAAAAATCGGCATCGTCGAAGTCGATCTCCCTGGTGTCGATTTCGGTGGTGTTCTTGTAGCCGAAACGCTGCTGCAATTCGCCTCGCGCATAGGGGCTGATCACCATGCCGTTGCTCAACGTGTAGTCGCCATAGATGCCGGGCTCGAGCTTGATCGCGCCGAAAGAAAGCTGGCTCTTGCCGAACTCGTTGCCGCCGCTGTCTGTATACGGATCGCCGCGGAAGGAAACGCCAAGCAGGCCGCCACGCAGATCGAAGCGGGTGCGCTCGCCCAGCTTGAAGATATGGCCGACCGATGCCGTCACTGCATAGCCCTTGGTATCATAGCTGCCGGTGGTGCCGAGCACGCCGTTCGTCACGTCGCTTCCACCGATGAAGCCGGAGGCCGAGACGAGCGCGTAATTGTAGTCCTTGCGAAACAGCGCGTAGCCGCCGAACAGGCCGGCCTTGTTGGTACCTTCGCCGATGGCATCAAATCCCCGAAACGCGCCGAGGTTGACGTCGGTCGAGGCGTAGCCGGCGAAAACGCCGATGTTCAGGCCGTACTCATTGTCGAACTGGAAGTGTTTGGCGGCATTGAAATCCAGGCTGATGGCGGCCGAAAAATCATTGGCATCGAAGCTCGGGCCCGGGCCATTCAAGCCGCCGCCGCTGATGTTGTAGCCGTCATGCTCGGTATGGGC
>NZ_RZPB01001225.1:0-1160 GCF_003998535.1 Mesorhizobium sp. M7A.F.Ca.AU.002.02.1.1
ACAATATTTTGAGTAAATCTCGTTATTAATCATCAATTAACCAAGAATTATTCGAATTTTATCTATTCGGCTGCTTCGACCGCGCCTCGTCGCGCATCCAGTCTCTTCGCGGTGCGCGCCCAGGAATCAGACATGAAGGCGTGGTCGCGGAGCCCTTCCAGCCGCTGCCATTCGGGAAAGGACGAATCGACGATTTCGGCCCCCATGCGGGCGTCCTTGTACGGATTGACCGCGCCGCCGGCCTCGACCGTGATGCGGTCGAGTTCCCGCAGCAGTGTCAGCGTCGTGGCGCCCCTGTTGGGGAAATCCAGTGTCAGCGTGTAGCCGGGACGCGGAAACGACAGCAGCGCCGGCGAGCGGATGGAGCCGAAGCGTTTCAGCACCGTGAGGAACGAGCCCTGCCCGGCTTGCCTTGCAGCCGCCAGCAATGCCGGCACGGCCTCGCGCGCCGTCTCTTCCGGCACCACGCTCTGGTGCTGGAAGAGCCCTTTCGGCCCATAAAGCCGGTTCCAGTCGCGCACGCCGTCAAGTGGAAAGAAGAAGCCCTGATATCCGGCCTGGCGCGGCACCGTTGCTCGGCTCTTCCTCCACCTGTAGGCAGCGTTGAAGGCGGTCAGGAACGGCCGGTTGAGCACATTGAACGGCGGCTGCACCGGTACCGAGAAATTGCCGCCGACGCGCGAGGCGGCATGCGAGCCGTGCTCGGCGTGATTGCCCGACAGCAGCAGGCCACGACCGCTGTTGCGGCCGCCGGCCAACTGATCGATCCAGGCGACCGCATATTCGTTGGCCTGATCGGCCGCCTCGGCCAGGTCGAAGAATTCGCAGAGATCACGAAACGGCGTCGCCTTTTCGACGATGTCGAGGGAATGCACCCGCATCAGCCGGATCGAGGCCGACAGGATGAGGCCGGTCAGCCCCATGCCGCCGATCGTCGCCGCAAACAGCCGCGTATTGTCTGTCGCCGAGCAGCGGTGGGTCTTGCCGTCGGACCTGAGCAGCGTGAAGCTCTCGACATGGCAGCCGAAGGTGCCGCGCCGGTGATGGTTCTTGCCATGCACGTCATTGGCGATGGCCCCGCCGAGCGTGACGAATTGCGTGCCTGGCACAACGGCGGGGAAGAAGCCGTAGGGGGCGGCGTGGGCGGTGATGTCGGACAA
>NZ_RZPB01001226.1:0-1159 GCF_003998535.1 Mesorhizobium sp. M7A.F.Ca.AU.002.02.1.1
GTGTAGAAAGTTGCGTTTGAACACGCGGGAAGGTCACGCTTTGTGCCGCCTCGCTTTGCATCCTTAGAAATTCGGGGCGTAACCCGTCGCCGCGCTTGGCAGCGATCAGGTGGAGTATCTGCAGCAACGGAAGCATGGACAAACTCCTTCGTAATGTGTCGTGGCTCAAGGGTGACACGACACGCGGCCGGTCTCGCACTTAGACAAGGCCCTCACGAGTCATTGCGACGCGAACGGCCGGACGGGCCGCAATTCGGGCGCGCAGCGCTTCCAAAGGAGCCGGAACAGGGACTTGGAAGCGGGCTGCCCAAAGCAGCATCACGAAAAGGTAGAAGTCCGCGACGCTGGGTTCCTCGCCGAACAGATAATCAGTCTTGAGACCGTTCGCGAAGAGATCAAGTTGCGACGTAATCGTGCTGCGCGCCTTGGCCTTTTCAGCATCGCTGCCATGGTGCCACATGGGTTTGAAGCTTCGGTGTATTTCAGTTGAGACATAGGTCAGCGCTTCGAGAACGCGGGTACGGCCCAGTGGCCCTTCCACGCCCAGTGCCGGGTATTGCGCCGCAATCCAATCGAGGACGGCGATATTCTCTGTCAGAACTTCCCCGTTATCCAGCACGAGGGCTGGCACATACCCCTTGCGCGTGACCGTGGTGAAATCATCGCCCGAGCCCGTTCGTTTGGTTTTGAGATTGACCGTTTCGCGCTCGAAGGCGGCACCGGCCTCCTCCAGCGCGATGTGGTCGGCCAGGCTGCAGGCGAGCGGGCTATAATAGAGTTTCACGGCTTTTCCCTTGTCTGAATCGGGACGCAGTTCGCAAATTGGTCGGGCGGAAGCCCGCCTTGCGCCGCGCACCGATTATCGCTGCGCGCGGCGTCCATGAGGTTCCAGAAATTCTCACTTGCCGGAAAGGAAGGCTACGACACCGACAGGTAGGCGTGCCTATGCCGAGGTATGATCAAGCTAAGCAATCGTTCTGCGATTGCCGCGTCCGAGGCCGAAATCCTGCTCAAGCGGGGAAAGACAACAGCAAGGCTTCAGAACCACCACACCTGGCGTCCTCGACAGGCCGGTAGTCCTTCGCTCAGGAACCATAAACGAAAGTATTGGACGCACGTGCCCTTGGCACGATGGCCCACATCCCGCCACGGCCGGCAT
>NZ_RZPB01001227.1:0-1140 GCF_003998535.1 Mesorhizobium sp. M7A.F.Ca.AU.002.02.1.1
ATGCACTGTGGATCTGCGAGGCCCGCGCTTGCCGCGCGCGCCGATTGTTTCGTCCGCTTCTGCCATGCCGTCCCCACCCCGAAAACCAAGGCCGAACCCTCCTCCGCGGTTCGTCGGCGGAATCTGCCCGAGAAGCATTAAGGATCCGCTAACCTTAACGGTCGGTTGGACAGGATTGCGCGGCGCGGTCTGCTTCATTCCGCCCGGTTGTCGGCGGGGTCGAACCCGCTATATAAGCAACGGCAGGGGTATTGCTGATGCTTGGACGGATTGTGCCTTTTTTCATGGGGCTGGCGCTGCTTTTCGGCGGCGGTTGCTCGCGCAGTTATGACGGCACGGTCGTCATCCCGAGACCGCTTGATGTCCGGCGATTCTGGGATCGGCCGCCACCGAATGTCGACTATGGGCAATCCGAGGTCGAGAACGGCGCTTTTCCTGTGGCGCCGCAGCCGGACCGGCGTTTTTCCGAGCGCAAGGTCAGCCATGCCGCACCGAGACGGCACCAGACGAGGTTGCCTGCGTCCGCTTCCCTATCGGCGCCAGCGAAGCCGCTGACCTGCAGGAACGTCAGCGAGCCTGGCAAGAGAGCTCGCATGGTCTGCGATTAGATCGGAGCGGGTCCCTAAAAGCGGGACCCGGTTTTCGGATGGGATGCGATCAAGACGCGATCCGCGGATAGCTTCGGTGACCCGGCCTCACAGTGAAGCAGCGCCCTTTTTCGGCTCCTTCGCACCGAGCTTGTCGAGTGCAAGACGAACCTGACGCAGATCTTCCTGCCAGCCGTCATCGTCGTCCATCGGACCCTCCGAGGCAGCCCGCTGCAGCCCACGCGCCTCGGATTCGATCTCGCGCAGTTCGGCGATTTTCTGTTCGGTGGTCAGCGAGTCATCTTCGACGATCTCCAGTACCCGCATTTCCCGGAACGTAGCCACGGCGTTTCTCCCGGCTGATGTCGATCACAACGCCATGAGCGCCTCTCTGTTCCAGCCGGATCAGGCAACCGCATCGCAGCAGGCACGCCGCAACCGGTGATCGCCAATTGGGGAAGCCGGCGATCATTCGGCCGGGAAAAACGCCGGGCCGACCACGCGCACCGACCGCTTGCCGGCCTCGATCGAAAGGTGCTGGGCGGCACCTGGC
>NZ_RZPB01001228.1:0-1139 GCF_003998535.1 Mesorhizobium sp. M7A.F.Ca.AU.002.02.1.1
GGGCCGAGATCGCCAAGCTGATGACACGCACAGACTACCGGGGCAGGGGCGTGGGAACGCGCCTGATGCGGGCCGCCGAGAGCCTTGCGGTGGAGAAGGGCCGCACGCTGCTGGTTCTGGACACGGCAACCGAGGAGGGCGCCTCAGGCCTCTATGAGCGGTTGGGCTTCACGCTGGCCGGTGAGATACCGGACTATGCCCTGAAGCCGCATGGCGGGCTGACCGGCACGCTGATCTACTGGAAGCGGATCGGGCAAATCTCGTAACCAATCATGCCGGCGCGGAGAGGCGCGACAGCAACCACTGGCGGAAATCCTGCTCGGCGCCGGTTAGGCGCGCTGTCGACGCCTTGGTCAGAAAATGGCCCGATGTGCTGGAGAGTTCGAAGTCGGAAAGCCTGACCAGCGTCTTGCTGTCGAGCGCCGCATCGACCAGCGGCCGCGAGCCCAAAAGCACGCCGGCGCCGGCCTTGGCCGCTTCCATGGCGGCAACGAAGCTGTCGAAGCGGTGCGATCGCCTGGGATGGCCGGCCAGCCTGGCGGCAGCGAACCATTCCGCCCACATCTCGCGCGCGCCGGCAACCAGAAGCAGCGGCAAGGAGGTCCAGTCTGCGTCGCCGACCAGACCCGGAGCCGCCACCGGCACAAGCCGCTCGGCGGTCAGCCTGTCGGCTTCGCGGCCGGGGAAGGATCCGTTGCCGAAACGGATATCGAGCACCGAGCCTGGCAGGTCGTAATCGGTAGGGCGATGGATCGTCACCAGGTCGAGCTGGATGCGCGGCAGTGCCTTCGCGAGATCGGGCAGCGCCGGAACCAGCATCAGCAAGGCAAAGGAAATCGGCGCCCGGATGGTCACGGTCTGGACGGCGCGCGGCTCGAACAGTTCCGCGGTGCTGTTGCCGATGGTGGCGAAGGCCGACTGGATGTGGGGGAGGTAGGCTGCCCCCTCCGGCGACAGGGCGACGCCGCGCGCCAGCCGCGAAAACAAACGTGTCTTCAGCCGCTCCTCGAGAAAGCGGATGTGCTGGCTGACGGCCGCCTGGGTGAGGCCAAGCTCGGCTGCCGCCGCGGTGAAATTCGACAGCCGCGCCGCAGCCTCGAAACTGCGCAGCCAGTCGAGCGGCGGCAGCCGAGCTTGGC
>NZ_RZPB01001229.1:0-1137 GCF_003998535.1 Mesorhizobium sp. M7A.F.Ca.AU.002.02.1.1
ATTTGGCGGTCAGCGTGCATTGCGAGCGGGCCAGCGAACCTGTCGCTTGCCAGGTCAGGAAATCGGTGAGATCGAATAAATAGCCGGCTTCATTCCAGGTCTCCGGCAAATTGCGCTTCAGCCACATCAGCTTCGGTGTCGCCATTTCCGGCGACATGACGCCGCCGACGTAATTCAGCACGGCGTGGCCGCTTGCCGTGCATTCGTCGGCCTCCGCGATGGCGCGGTGGTCGAGCCAGACGATGGTGTCCCAGCGCTTGTCGCCCGTGGTCGAGACGCTGAGCTGGCCGCCTTGCCGGTCGCGCACCACCAGCGAACAGGTGGCATCGAAGGAGATGCCGACGACCTCCTCGGCAGCTATGCCGGCCTTTTCGCGGGCAGCGCGCACGGCGGCGCAGACGGCCGACCAGATATCGCGCGAATCATGTTCGGCGTGATCGGGCTTCGGCTGGTTCATGGCGATCGGCCGCTCGGCGCGGCCGAGCAAGGTGCCGTTGGTGTCGAGAATGCCCGCGCGAGCGCTCCCGGTGCCGACATCGACCGCGCAAACGAACTGTTTCGTCAAGATGCTCTGTCTCTCGCTCCCAGGCCTGCAATCAGATCGGGCAATTGCAGCATGTCAGCGAATATAAAGTCCGGTTCACTCGACGCAAGCCGCGCTTTCAAGGTCGGGTTGCCGGCATGCGAGCCGCCGGTGAAGGCAAACACGCGCATCCCCGCCGCCCGCGCGGCAATGATGCCGGCCGGGCTGTCCTCGATGACGAGGCATTTGCGTGGATGGGCCCGCATGCTGGCGGCGGCATGCAGGAACAGGTCCGGCGCGGGCTTTCCCTTGGCCACCATGGTGGCACTGAACAGGTGCGGTTCCATCAGCCCAAGCAATCCGGTGACGTCGAGCGCGTAGCGGATGCGGTCGAGCGTGCCCGAGGACGCGACACAGAACGGCAGCCCAAGCTTCGGCAGCATCTTCTTGACACCGGCGATCGGCTTCAGCTCCTCGCGGAATTTGCGCATCAATTCGACGCGCATCTCGGTCAGGTGCAGGTCGGTGATATCGAGCCCGAAGTCGCGGCCGAGGATCTCGCGCACGCTTTTCATGCTCTTGCCGAGGAAATGCTCGTAGGCGGCATCCTCACT
>NZ_RZPB01000122.1:0-11543 GCF_003998535.1 Mesorhizobium sp. M7A.F.Ca.AU.002.02.1.1
GTCACCGGGCCGGTCACCAACGGCATGCCGGCGATATAATCGCCGAGCAGGACGATCACGTCCGGCTGCAGGGCATTCGCGTCTTCGACAAGTGAGGCGATCCGCTCCGGCGTCATCCATGGCCGGCAGGCATGGATATCGGCAAGCGCGACGATGCGCAGCTTCAGGCCATCAGGCCAATGCGGCGGCGTTAGCGCATAGCGTTTCACATGCGTCAGCAGCATCGGCTCTATGCCGGCCGCATAGGCGCTGAGCGCGGCAACCGACAGAATCGACCCGCCGATGAAGCGCAGGAACCCGCGTCTGGTGATCATTGCGTGGCTCCGGCAAACCATCGGAGCGAGATTGCCCCGGGATGGCACCGCCACCAGAGCCGACGAATGCGCCGGCAAACCGGCGAAGCCGAGGATATTTTGCGCAGGCCGCTCACAGATCCTTTGTCGGCCCGGAACCTGCGCCTGATCGGCCTGAGCGCTATTCTTCCTGGAACAGGTTGATCTGCTGTTGCGCCAGATCCTTCGGCGCGTCGAGGCCGAGATGCCGCCAGGCATTGGCCGTCAGCATGCGGCCGCGCGGCGTGCGCTGGATGAAACCCTGCTGGATCAGATAAGGCTCGATGATGTCCTCGATGGCATCGCGCGGTTCGGACAGGCCTGCGGCGATCGTCTCGATGCCGACCGGCCCGCCGCCGAAATTGCGCGCGATCATGCTGAGGTACCGGCGGTCGAGCGAGTCGAGGCCGAGCGCATCGACTTCCAGCCGGGTCAACGCTTCGTCGGCGATCTTGCGGTCGACATGGCCATCGCCGGCCACCGAGGCGAAATCGCGCACACGGCGCAACAACCGGCCGGCGATGCGTGGCGTGCCCCGCGCGCGCCGCGCGATCTCCAGCGCGCCGTCGTTGCCGAGCGGCATTTGCAGGATACGCGCGCCACGCCGCACGATCTGCTCCAGCTCCTCGACCGTGTAGAAATTGAGCCGTACCGGAATGCCGAAACGGTCGCGCAGCGGATTGGTCAGCAGGCCAAGCCGCGTGGTGGCGGCGACGAGCGTGAAGCGGGCGAGGTCGATCTTGACCGAGCGCGCCGCCGGGCCTTCCCCGATGATCAGGTCGAGCTGAAAATCCTCCATCGCCGGATAAAGGATCTCCTCCACCGCCGGGCTCAGCCGATGGATCTCGTCGATGAACAGCACGTCGCCTTCCTCGAGATTGGTCAGCAGCGCGGCAAGATCGCCGGCCTTGGCGATGACCGGGCCGGAGGTCGAGCGGAAATTGACGCCGAGCTCGCGCGCCATGATCTGCGCCAGCGTCGTCTTGCCGAGACCAGGCGGCCCGACGAACAGCACGTGGTCGAGCGCCTCGCTGCGGCTCTTGGCAGCCTCGATGAACACTTTGAGATTGGCCCGCGCCGCCGCCTGGCCGACGAAATCGTCGAGCGTCTGCGGCCGCAAGGTCTGCTCGGCATCCTCGCCGCGTTTTTCCGGGGCAATCAAGCGGGGCGACAGGCTCATGCCGCCTTCCTTGCACACGGCAAGGGGCTGAACAAGCGGCGGCTCACCGCGCAAGTTCCTTCAGCCCGAAGCGAATCAGCTTCGGCGCATCGGCATCCTCGCCCGCCGTCTTCAGCGCCGCCGCCACCGCATTGGCGGCCGTGTCGCGCGAATAGCCGAGATTGACCAGCGCCGAGACCGCGTCGGTGATCGGCGCGGATGCCACGCCGTCGCCGAGCTCCTGTTTCAGGCCGATGGTGCCCGAAGCGGTTCCGGCATAGGCCGGCGCCTTGTTCTTCAGTTCGGTGACGATGCGCTCGGCCACCTTCTTGCCGACGCCGGGTGCGCGAGAAACCATGGCGATGTCGCGCAGCGCGATCGCATTGGCGAGGTCGGCCGGCGCCAGCGTCGACAGGATGGCCAGCGCCACCTTGGCGCCGACGCCGGGAACATTGTTCATCAGCAGCCGGAACCACTCGCGTTCCAGCACTGACTGGAAGCCGTAGAGCCGCAGCATGTCCTCGCGGACATAGGTCTCGATGAACAGCACCACCGCTTCGCCGGGCGAAGGCAGCGCCGCCAGCGTGCGCGCTGAACAATAGGCGACGTAGCCGACGCCATGGATATCGACGAGGCAATGATCCTCGTCGACCTCGTCCAGCGTGCCCTTGAGCTTGCCGATCATTGGACGCAATCCCCGTTAGGGATGAGTATCGGGCGTGATGAGCTCGACATCTGGAAAGTACTTTCTGAAACCTGCGGGATCGCGAGTAAGAATGGGATAGCCTCGGATGGCAGCGTGAGCCCCAATCAAGAAGTCGGGCATCACCTTCTCTCGAGGTCCGCCCAACCGCCGATAGACCGAGAACGCTCTCGACGCAGCAAAGGCCGCCTCGAACGGGAGACTTTCGCGCCGGAACTCGTCTTCAGGCAAGGCATCATCGACATCGTCTATCGCCTCATAGCGCATCGAAAACTCGGCGTAGATAATCTGATTGATGACCAGGCTGCCTTGCTCGAGGGCAGACACCATTTTGGACCACGACCACTTTGACCAGACGGGATCGCGAACGGCGATATCGACAAGCACGTTGGTGTCGACAAGCGTCGCCAAGATTAGCGATCCCGGGTCAAAGCCATGACGGCATCGGCATTCATTGTCTGATCGCCGCTGCCCTCAAGCCGATCGAGCGCAGCAAGAAAACGATCGAGTCTTTCGCGGTCGGCCAACCGCCCCTTGTCATGCTTCGGCGTGATCGTGATCTTGCCGCCCTCGATGCCGAAGATGACTTCGCTGTTGGCGCCAATCCCAAATGTCTCCCGCAGATCCCGTGGGATTGTCACTTGACCTTTGCTCGTCACACGCATGAAACACCCCTTTCTTACAAGTAAGGATTATTCCAACCCGGTGAACAAGTCAAGAACATCTCTATCCAGCGAGTGCCATCCGGTAGGCCACGCTTTGCCGGTGATGCGCGTGGCAGATGGCGATGGCGAGCGCGTCGGCGGCATGCTCGGTATCGAAAATGGCTTTCGGCAACAGCACCTTCACCATCATGTGGATCTGCTTCTTGTCGCCATGGCCGACGCCGATCACCGCTTTCTTGACTGCGTTAGGCGCATATTCGGCAACGACGAGGCCGGCACGCGCCGGCACCAGCATGGCGATGCCGCGTGCCTGACCGAGCTTCAGCGTTGCCACCGCGTCCTTGTTGACGAAGGTCTGTTCGACCGCCGCTTCGTGCGGCATGGCGGCATGCAGGACTTCGGCAAGCCTGTCATGCAGCTGGCACAGCCGCGTTGCCAGCGCGGCCTTATCGTCTGATTTCACAGTGCCGGAAGCAATGAAGCGCAGCGAATTGCCGAGGCTTTCGACGATGCCCCAGCCGGTGCGCCGAAGCCCGGGATCGATACCGATGATGCGAATCGCTTCCGCCATTTGCCGAGTTTACCTCCGGCGGACAGCGATGCCAGCGAAATGTGAACAAACCGGAAACAGAAGGCGGACCGCGGTCTAACCCCGAGCGAAAGCCGTGTTGAGCAGGCTGATCTGGTCGGAAACCGGGTTGGGGCGGCGAGCCATCGGTTGCATGTCGACCATGGCGCCGGAGCCATAGATCTCGTCGTCCATGCGGCGCACCAACGCTTGCAGGCGCAGCGAGCGGGTGACGAGGTCGAGGAAATCCTCGGGCAGTTCGGCCCAACCGGCGGCTTCGTCATGGGCGGAAGCGGTGTCGAGGCGCACCTTGGACTTTTCCGATGCCACCTGGTCACGGGTCATCTCGCCGGAATTGGCGGCGCGCTGCAAAAGCAGCCAGGAGGCAACCTGCATCAGCCTGGTGGTCAGCCGCATCGATTCGGCCGCGTAGAGCGTGGCGGCCAGCCGCGACAGCTTCTTCGCCTCGGCCCGGCCCTTGCCGTCGAGATATTCGGCGGCCTGTTCGACCAGACCCATGCCTTCCTGGTAAAGCGGCTTGAAGGATTGCGAGAAAACCCGGCGTTCCGCCAGCTTGACGGTTTTCGCACTGCCCTTCGAAGGCTCGTTCATTGATACGCCCCTGCACTTGCAACCGGCCGATTCGGCTCCCTGCCGATACACCCGGAACCCTATCTGACTGAAGCTTGAAAATGCGCTTCGTCACCGGTGAAGGCAAGCACATGTTTAACAGAAGGTTAACGGCACCCCTGTCGGGCGGCCCCGCTGGGGTGCGGACAAAAAAGAGAAATCGAGACAAAAAAAGAGCCGCGGATAAGGCGGCTCTCAGGAGTTTAACAGGGAGGCGTCAAACAAAGTGGCTCCAACCACTCGGTAAGAATCCAGATCACTGGATGGACATAGTAAACACCTGTAAAGCTTAATGAAGCCTTAACGGTGCGGATGTTTTTTGACCGAACGCCGCCATACTGTGCCGTAACAGCACAGCATCTCCTGCGTCAGGCTCGGTCAAGCGGTCTTCCAGACCGCCGGCAAGGCGATGAAGGCGAACAGCAGCATGGCTGCGTAGAAGCCCATCGAGGAGGCCGCCACCAGCGGTTCGATCGCGGCATTGCCGGCAAGCAGGAAATAGAGGCCGATCAGCAGGCCGATGCCGCTGACCGCCGTCAGCCAGAAATGAACTGTGGCGAGCGTCTTCTGCCCGATTGCCGGAAACAAATGGTAGAAGAAGGCGAAGACCGCCGACATCAGCCATCCGGCCACCATCGTGTGGGCGTGGGTCGGCATCTGGCCGTGATCCTGGCTGATCGCCATGTACAGGCCGAGCGCCATGCCGCACAGCGAATAGATGATGGCCAGCGTGAAGAAATTCCGTGCTATCCCTTGCATAATGGTCCCCCGAATTGCCTTTTCCCGCTTGCGGGAATGGGTTGATCGTCAGGCGATTGTTGTCGCCACCGGGCTCCCGGCATTGGCGCACTAATATCGGCAGCGTATCCAGACGATGTCGCGCCAACCCCCTCCCGACGATTCGTACATTAGCAGAAAATCAGATAATGCGTTCACAATCTGCGACCTCGCGCGTTGGCCGTAAGCTGAAACAGAGCCGGATTTTTCGCGACATCGTTCCGAAACAGGCGCCACGCTAAACGCCCGCTCCTCTGACGGCCGGCGCAAATCGGCGCCGCCGCAAACCTGACCGGACACTGCAGGAGCAACCCATGGACTGGTACTCGATCGTCAAATTCCTCCACGTCACTACCGCCATTCTGTGGGTCGACGGCGGCTTCGTACTGTTCCTGCTGGGCATGCTTGCCGAGCGCGCGGGCAACATCGAGGAAAAGCTGCAGGCAATGCGCGCCAGCGGTCAGCTGGGCGGCAGGTTCTTTGCGCCGATGTCGATGCTGACGCTGATCTTCGGCCTCATCATGTGCTGGTTCTGGGTCGGCTTCTCCGATTTGTGGGTACTCATCGGCCTGGCGGGATACGCCACGACCTTTTCGATCGGCATGTTCATCTTCAAGCCGACCGGGGAGCGCATGGGCGCAATGATCGCCAAAGAGGGCGTCACGCCAGAGGTTCTTGCCATCGGCCAGCGCATGATGAGCGCGGCACGTTTCGACTATGCGGTGATGCTGGTGATCATTGCGGACATGGTGCTCAAACCGACCGTGCATGACATCGGCATCCTTGCCGGCATGGTGCTGGTCGTTATGGTCGGCGCGACACTGGCTTTTGGCGGCAACCGTCGTCTGGTGCCAAGCGCCGCCTGACCCCTAATGACGGGGCGGCTGCGCGGCGGCCTTTCTACATCAGGCCGACAATGCCATCCCACAGCAGCTTCAGCGCCACGACCGCGACGGTTGCGTAGGTAAAGGGATAGAAGGTTTCCGGCCGCATGCGGCGCACCAGCCACGCTCCGGCGATGGTCGACAGCGGCGCCAGCGGCATCAGCACCGCCGATGCCGTCAGATTGGCGGTGTCGAACTGGCCGAGCGCGAAATAGGGCACCAGCTTCAGCGCGTTGGTGGCGGCAAAGAAGATCGCTGCGGTGCCCGACAGAACTTTCGGATCGAGACGGATCGGCAAGGCATAGACCTGGAAGGGCGGACCGCCGACATGGGCAACGAAGCTGGTGAAGCCGGCGACCGTGCCCCACACGGCGGCGGCCGCGCGGTTGGGCGCGGCCGCGTGATCGGCGCCGTGGCGGAACTGCAGATAGAGCCAGCGCAGGACGAAGATGATGGCGACGGCGCCAACGATCAGCCGCACCGCCTCTTCGGTCACCAGTGCCGCCGTAAGCCAGCCAAGGCCGATGCCGATGACGGCGCCCGGCATCATGTCGACCAGCATCTTGCGGTCGTAAACGCCCCACCACGTCCACACCGAGACGATGTCCATCAGGCACAGGATCGGCAGCAGGATGGCCGCCGCCTGCACCGGCGGCATGGTCAGCGCCATCAGCGGCACGCCGACGAAACCGACGGCACCGCCAAAGCCGCCCTTCGACAGGCCGACCAGAATGACCGCCGGAATGGCGGCCGCATAGAACCACGGATCGAGAAGCAGGCCTGACATGGGAGGGGACTGGTCCGGAGGGAAAGCGTGTCGACGCTTGAATAGCCCAGAATGTCGGGCGGAGCGACAGCAAATATGAGCGTGGCGGCTGCACATGCGGGCCGACGCAGGCCTGTGCCTACCGACGCGCCGAGACCAGCAGGAACATCGGCCGCTCGAGCTCTTCCGCCAGTTCGGGTTTGGCCGCGATCTGCTCTGATGTCGGACGGAACTCCTCGACATGCGCGATGGTGAAGCCGGCCTGCAGGAGAGCGTTGAGCGTGGTGCCGATCGTGCGGTGATGTTTCACGACGCCCTTGGCCAGCCAGTCCGTGCTGCGCGGTCCTTCCACCAGATACTGGTCGACAGGCCACGTCTTTCGGCCTTCGCTATCGATCACCCAGCCGGGTTTGGTCGGCGCCATGAAGATCGGATGTTCCGTCGAAAAGACGAAATGCCCGCCAGGCGCCAGGGCCCGATGCACGGTCCCGAACAGACGCGACACATCCTCGACATAGTGCAAGGCGAGCGAACTGTAGACGAGATCGAAGCTGGCTTCCGGCAGGCTGAGCCGATCGAGATCGGCCGTCTCATAGCTTATCCCTGCATCCGGGCCGGCGGCCCTTGCTCGGGCAAGCATCTTCTCCGACAGGTCCAGGCCAAGCACCTGCGCCGCCCCATGCTCGCGTGCCCAGCGGCAGAACCAGCCGAAGCCGCAGCCGAGATCGACGACCCTCAAGCCGCCGACATCGGGCAGCATCGCGCGCATTGCCGGCCACTCGGCGGCACCCTCCAGCCCTTCGACCGAACGGCCGAGTTGGCTGTAGCCTGCGAAGAAATCCTCACGGTCGTATATGTTCTGCGCCATGACAGTCTCGGTCTCATTTGGTCGGCACACTAACCAAGCGGCCACCGGCTTTCCACCCGGCTCGATCAGGAGGCATGCAAGACCTTTGCCCTATCCCGAGAAGCAGCCGCGTCGAGCGGTGGCGGCCGCCGCCGGATCGGCTGCGCCTTGATGATGGCGGTGCTTGTCTCCGCCTTGTCGGCGATACGGTCGAGAATCCCGTCGAGATCGCCGATCGAGCGTACGAACAGCCGGGCGACGAAGCAGTCATCGCCCGTTACCTTGTCGCATTCGCCGAATTCGGGGATGTCCTCGATCAGCTTCTGAACGATGTGCAGCTTGCCCGGCAGAGGCCGGATGCGCACGATCGCCTGCAAGGTATAGCCGAGCGCGAGCGGATCGATCTCGACGGTGAACGCCCGGATGACGCCGCGCTCCTCGAGTCGTCGCAGCCGCTCCGAAACGCTTGGCGACGACAGCCCGACCTGGGCGGCCAGCTCCTTCAGCGAGGTCCGCGCATCCTTGATCAGGATTTCAAGGAGATTTCGGTCGAGATCGTCCAGCATCTTTTTCCTTTTCCCGACAGCTTGGAGCTTTCTCCTAATATAATTAGGCCAATAGGCCATACACCCTTTCCAATCTGATGGAAAGCTTCGCGACCGCATGAGATTATGGCGGCTCAACCGATAAGGAGGTTTGTTGTGAACGAGACAGTACGCGGCACGGTCGAAATGTCCGCCGCAATGGCCATCCTGGGAACGATCGGATGGTTCGTCGTCCTGTCCGGCCAGCCGATCATGGATGTGGTGTTTTGGCGTTGCGCTTTCGGCGCGCTGACGCTGCTCATCATCTGCGCCGGGCTGGGGTTGCTGCGCAACAGGCTGTCGCTGCGCATCATCGGCATCGCCGCGCTCGGCGGCGTCGCCATCGTCGTCAACTGGCTTTTGCTGTTCAGCGCTTTCTCGCGCGCGTCGATCTCGATCGCCACCGCCGTCTACAACACGCAGCCCTTCATGCTGGTCGGCTTCGGCGCGCTCTTCTTCGCCGAGCGGCTGAGCCTGACCAAGCTGACCTGGCTGACCATCGCCTTCGCCGGCATGGTGCTGATCGTGCAGTCGGCTCCCGATGCCGGCCCCAATGCCGGCATGGCCGGCACGGATTATTTCACCGGCATCGTCATGGCATTGGGCGCGGCCTTCTTCTGGGCCGTCGCCGCCATCGTCACCAAGAAGCTCAAGGGCACGCCACCGCATCTGATTGCGCTGATACAGGTCTGCGTCGGCGTCGTCATGCTGGCGCCGTTCGCCAATCTATCCCGGCTTCCAGCCGATGCCTGGAGCTGGACCATGCTGGCGACGCTCGGCATCGTCCACACCGGCCTGATGTACATACTGATGTACGGCGCCATCCAGAAGCTGCCGACGCATCTGCAGGGATCGCTGTCGTTCATCTATCCCGTCGTCGCCATCCTGGTCGACGTCGTCGCCTTCGGCCATCGGCTGCATCTGAGCCAGGTCGTCGGCGCCACCGCCATCCTGATCGCCGCCGCCGGCATGAATCTCGGCTGGACGCTGTGGAAGGGCAAACCGCCCGTCGCGAGCCCGCACCCGATCAAGTGAAGCGGCCCGCCGGCTGCCCGGCGGATCAAACATCGCGATCCCGACTGCCCGCCTGTTCAAGGCGGGCACTTTGCTCTATGCCGCAATCCAACCATCTTCGCCCGGCATAGGCGAAACGCGGGACCCGAAGAACCATGAATGAAGCAACGCCCCCCAATCGCTGTCGCATCGTGCTGATCGCGCCGCCCGGCGTGCCGGCGGCCCGTATTGTCACGGCATTCGATGGTGGCGATGTCGCTTCGCTGATCCTGCCCGAGAACGGCATGGATGAAGCCTCGTTCCAGGCTTTCGCCGAACGGATCGTGCCGGCAGCGCAAGCCGCCGGCGTTGCTGTCATCATCGCCGGCGACACCCGCATAGCCGGCCGCGTCCAGGCCGACGGCATCCATGTCGAAGTCTCCAAGGCCGAACTCGCCGAGACAATCGAGCATTCCCAGGCAAAGATGATGGTCGGCACCGGAGGCGCCAAGACGCGTGACGACGCGCTCGAGCTTGGCGAGACGCGGCCAGACTACATTTTCTTCGGCCGCTTCGGCTACGACAACAAGCCCGAACCGCACCCGCGCAACCTGTCGCTCGGCGCATGGTGGGCGGACATGATCCAGATCCCTTGCATCGTCATGGCCGGATCCGACATCGCCTCGGTCGAAGCCGTGGGCGCCACCGGCGCTGAATTCGTGGCGCTGTCGAGCGCCGTGTTCGCCGACGGCACCGACCCCAGGACAGCGGTCGCCACCGCCAACGCGCTGCTCGACGAGACTGCGCCGCGTTTCGAGGACTGAAATGTCATCGGCGACGCTTCCCCTCCAGGCTCTGCTTGCGGTGCTGATGGTCCAGGCGGCGGCCGCGGAGACCATCCCCTTGCCGCAGCCCAAGCCGGAAATCGGCGTCCACACCGATAAGCCGATCGACAAGCCGTTGCCGCAGCCCGCCACCACGGCCGAGCCTGCGCCGCTGCCGTCGGCCGACGCCGTCAATCCCGACCGCTTCGGCGCAAAACCCGCCGACGCGGCCTATGGCGCCTTCCAGCGCGGCCTCTACAAGACAGCTTACAATCTGGCATTGGTCCGGGCGCAAAACGGCGACCCGGCGGCGCAGACCCTGGTGGCCGAGATCCTGTCGCGAGGTCTCGGTGTACCGGTCAATTCGGCGCAGGCGGCGAAATGGTACGCCTTGGCCGCCGAACAGGGTGTGCCGGAATCGCAGTTCCAGTATGCGCTGATGCTGCTCGACGGCCGCTATGTCAAAAAGGATGGAAAAGAGGCCTACGCCCTGATGCAGGCCGCAGCCGAAGCCGGCAACCGGCTGGCGCAATTCAATTTCGCGCAGATGCTGGTCCAGCAGGACCCCGGCGACGCCGGTATGGCCAAGGCGGTCTCCTACTATGAACGCGCCGCTGCGACCGGCCTCGCGGACGCGCAATATGCAATGTCGCAGATCTACGCCAACGGTGTCGGCGGCAAGCCACGCGACGATGCCCAGGCAAGGCGCCTGCTGGCGCAGGCCGCAAGGCAGAACTACGACACCGCGCAAATCGATCTCGCCGCCTGGATGATCGAAGGCCGCGGCGGTGCGCGCGACCTGAAATCCGCCTTCGGCTGGATGAAGCAGGCGGCGGAGGGCGGCAATGTTGCCGCCCAGAACCGCCTGGCCAAGCTCTATATGCAAGGCATCGGCACCGATCCGGACCTGGTCCTTGCCGGTGCCTGGTACATCATTGCCCGCCGCGCCGGCCTCATCGATCCGCAGATGGACGACTTCCTGCAGGGGCTGGACGACGACCAGACCAAGCAGGCGCTGCAGAAGGCCAACCGGCTGCCTTGACGGCGGCCCGCGCGGTCATTGCGAGTGTCGCCTCGGCTGCCCTCGCCTGGCACCAACCTGCCCGCTCCCTTGCCTCTTCTGGCGATTTGTGGTCTTGGGAGCCCGAAATCGCTTTCCCAGCGAATATCCCTTACCGACGGCGTGGCCGTAGGCATCATTCCGGATCATCTCATCATGGCCAAGATCAATGGCAACGAAATCCGTCCCGGCTATGTCATCGAGCATGATGGCGGCCTTTGGGTGGCGGTCAGGACCAACACCGTCAAGCCTGGCAAGGGCGGCGCCTACAATCAGGTCGAACTGAAGAACCTCATCAACGGCACCAAGCTCAACGAGCGCTTCCGCTCGGCCGAGACGGTCGAACAGATCCGGCTCGACCTGAAGGATTTTTCCTTCCTCTACGCGCAGGAAGACGCCCTGGTGTTCATGGACACCCAGAGCTACGAGCAGCTCGAATTGAACAAGGACTTCGTCGGCGATCGCGCCGCCTTCCTGCAGGACGGCATGATGGTAACGGTCCAACTCTACGAAGAGCGGCCGATCGGCATTTCGCTGCCCGACTATGTGACGCTGACCATCACCGAGGCCGACCCGGTGGTGAAGGGCCAGACGGCGGCATCGTCCTACAAGCCGGCGATCCTGGAGAACGGCATCCGCGTCCTGGTGCCGCCCTTCATCGGCGCCGGCGAACGCATCATCGTCGACACCAACGAAATCACTTACGTGCGCCGCGCCGACTGACGCATGTCCCCCAACAGTGGCCCGGTTC
>NZ_RZPB01001230.1:0-1134 GCF_003998535.1 Mesorhizobium sp. M7A.F.Ca.AU.002.02.1.1
CCCCAGGACGGGATCGCCACCGCGAATTTCTCGACCTTGTCTCTGATAGCGTCGATGGCGATGCCGCGACGGTCGAGCCGCTCGCCGAGCGAGGCGTAGTCGCGCTCGAGGTTTGCCTTGCGCGCGGCGTTGTCCTTGTCGACGAGGTCGGCGGAGATGATGTGTTCCATCGTCCCCTCCGCTCAGCGCGTGAACGACTGGGCGTTGCCCGCGTCGACATTGATGATGTTGCCGGTCGACTTGGCCGACATGTCGGACGCCAGGAAATAGATCGCCTCTGCGATGTCTTCCGGGAAGACCGAGCGCTTCAGCATCGAACGCGAGCGATAGTGCTCCTCCAGATCGTCGGTCGACATCTTGTAGGCGGCGGCGCGCTGTTCCTTCCACTCGCCGGTCCAGATCTTCGAGCCGCGCAGCACCGCGTCCGGGTTGACGACATTGACCCTGATCTGCGCCTCCGCGCCCTCCAGCGCCAGGCAGCGGGCGAGATGGATCTCGGCAGCCTTGGCGGTGCAATAGGCGGCGGCGTTCGGCGATGCGGCAAGGCCGTTCTTGGAGGCGACGAAGACGACGTTGCCGCCAATCTTCTGCGCGCGGAACAGCCGGAACGCTTCCCGCGAGACCAGGAAATAACCGGTCGACAGGATGTCCATGTTCTTGTTCCACAGCGCCAGCGTCGTCTCCTCGATCGGCGCCGAGGAGGCCAGCCCTGCATTCGATACCAGAATGTCGATGCCGCCGAACTCGACCGCTGTCTCGGCAAAGCCCGAAATGACCTGCTCCTCCGAGGTGACATTGATCAGCACCGGCCGCACGAAGTCCCTGCCGTAGACTTTCGCCAGTTCGTCATTGGCGCTGGCCAGTGCTGTCTCGTCGATGTCGGCCAGCACCACGCAGGCGCCTTCGCGCAGCAGGCGGTTGGCCGTGGCGCGGCCGATGCCGCCGGCGCCACCCGTGACCAGGGCGATCTGGCCGGCAAGCGACTTCGGCTTCGGCATACGCTGCAGCTTCAGGTCTTCGAGCAGCCAGTACTCGATGTCGAAGGCTTCCTGTGCAGGCAGGCCGACATAAGACGACACGGTGGAGGCGCCGCGCATGACGTTGATGGCGTTGACATAGAATTCGCCCGAGATG
>NZ_RZPB01001231.1:0-1133 GCF_003998535.1 Mesorhizobium sp. M7A.F.Ca.AU.002.02.1.1
CTGTTGCGCAGGCTTGCGTCCGAACTCGCAGGGCCGACACCAGAAATCCCGCCTGTCATCCGCCTTGAGGCTGCGATTGCTGCTCAGGAGCACAGCACAATGGAACAGACAGAACGCCAGCTTGGCATCCCCTCGACATTTGTCTGCCCCGAATGTCACGGACCGCTTTGGGAGATCGAAGACGGGCCGATTACCCGTTACCGTTGTCACACTGGACATGCATTCGGAGCGGACGTTTTGATGCAGGCCCAGGCGGACGATGCGGAACAGGCCCTTTGGAGCCTTCTAAGAGCGCACCAGCAGCGGGCCGAGTTGGCGAAACGGACGGCGCAACGAGAAGCCGCTCGGGAAAGACATAGCTTGGCCAGCCAAATGGCTACGCGGGCCGCGGAACACGAAGCCGACGCGAAACTTATTGAAGAAATTATCCATCGTCGAAGGCCGTGACAAACACACGCCCCGACAACCATGACCTTATTTCGGTCCGGGGCTCACAGTACGGCGTTGGCGACTTGCCGGAAACCATGATCCCCCACAGAGACAGCGAGGGTGGTCAACACGAGTCATTCTTCAAACATCCTTCAATGCCGGCGGCAAACAACGATATTAGGTCACATTAGCGTCAGGCGGACGACGTCATTTCTACCTCGACGGCAGAAGGCGCCAATCGCATTTTCAGGCGTCTTGCAGTTCGAAAGCAATGATGGCAGCCTCAGCGACCGCATGCCGCTGGCGTTGGTGCGCAGCCATAATGAATAGCTAGGGCCGCGTCCTCATCCGTCGGGCGGCTCACGCACCAACTCGAACGTGACCTTCACGGAGAATAGGAGCTTGCTGGTGTGATCGCGGACATCGATGGCAACCTCTCTGAAAGTGCCGTCCGGCATCCGGTCTTTGGCTATTTCAAGCAACGCTCTTGCTGCCTCATCTTCAGCGGCTTCCCGGCTCGCAATTTCGGTTCCTTCAGGATCGGGAAAGACTTCGCCATCGTCGGTTAAATCAAAGAAGAAGCGGGCCATGCGACCCTAATTCCGAGCCCCCAAAAAGGTTTCCTTGTAGCGCTACTTGCTGGTGATCCAATCCACCAGGCCGGTTTCCATCTGCTCGCACCCGGTGAATTCATGTACCAGGCT
>NZ_RZPB01001232.1:0-1130 GCF_003998535.1 Mesorhizobium sp. M7A.F.Ca.AU.002.02.1.1
GTCGCGGCATCGAAGCGGCGATCTGGCGGTCGAGAATGGCGGCTACGATGGCCTGGCGGATCTGCGCCTGCAGGGTTTGGCCGGATTCGGCCGAAATCCGGAACAGGCCGGACCATATCGCCGTGTCGTTTCGCTGTGGCATGGGAGATTTCCTCGATGGCCAGCCTTTTTCGTTTGGCTGGACCAGCCGAACGTAACCGTGGCACAAGGGGTTGCGCCAATCAATTTTTCTGATCGTTGGGATTTATGCCAGTGATCCTTCACGTCCTTTTGATGCCGCGTTGCGGCATCGTGGGGTGACGCGGCGCTTCATCCCGGCGATGACATCGTGCGTCATGGCGGCGTGTGGGTGTGCGTCATCGCTGCGCATTGATACGGGTGGAGTTCGGCCCGATAGATTGTCGCGACGACACGCGCCGGAAACATCCGGTCCGTAATGATGGCTCGAGGTCTCGGAGTTTGGCAGTGGATCAATCGTCCTTTCAAAAACAGCTCGCCGCCTTGCGCGACCACCGCGCGGCGGCGCCCGCCAGCATGCGCCAGACCTTCGCCGCCGATCCCAAGCGGTTCGTGGAATTCTCCGCCACCGACGGCGATCTGCTGCTCGACTGGTCGAAGTGCGCGGTCGACGCGACCACCATGGAGCAGCTGGAAAAGCTCGCGCAGGCCGCCGATCTCGAAGGCCGCCGCGCCGCCATGTTCGCGGGCAAGAAGATCAACGTCACCGAGGACCGTGCCGTGCTGCACACGGCGCTGCGCAACCTGACCGGCAAGGGCGTCACCGTCGATGGCCAGGACGTCAAGGCGGACGTCATCGCCGTGCTCGACGCCATGGGCGCCTTTGCCGATGCCGTGCGCTCGGGCAAGGCGGCCGGCGCCACCGGCAAGAAGATCACCGACATCGTCAACATCGGCATCGGCGGTTCCGATCTCGGCCCGGCCATGGCGACGCTGGCACTGGCGCCCTATCATGACGGGCCGCGCGCGCATTACGTCTCCAACATAGACGGCGCCCATATCCACGACACGCTGAAGGGCCTCTCCGCCGAGACCACGCTTTTCATCATCGCTTCCAAGACCTTCACCACCGTCGAGACGATGACCAATGCGCAGACGGCGCGCGACTGGGT
>NZ_RZPB01001233.1:0-1129 GCF_003998535.1 Mesorhizobium sp. M7A.F.Ca.AU.002.02.1.1
CCCTGACGGTCGTCTTCATCATCACCGTCATCGGCACCACCGTCGGCATGGTTTCCGGCTATTTCGGCGGCAGGTTCGATGTCTGGATGCAGCGCTTCGTCGAACTGGTGCTCGCCTTCCCGCAGCTGCCGCTCTATCTGGCGCTGACGACACTGATCCCGGTCACCGCTCCCACCAACGTCTTCCTCGCTTTCGTCATCATCGTCATGTCGGCCTTGGGCTGGGCGCAGATGTCGCGCGAAGTGCGCGGCAAGACGCTGGCGCTGGCGCGGATCGAGTATGTGCGCGCCGCCATGGCGGTCGGCGCCACCGACCGGCGCATCATCATGCAGCACATCTTCCCCAATGTGATGAGCCATGTGATCGTCGCCGTGACGCTGGCGATCCCGACCGTGGTGCTGCTCGAATCCTTCCTCGGTTTCCTCGGCTTCGCCGTCAAGCCGCCGCTGATCTCGTGGGGCCTGATGCTTCAGGACACCGCGACCTATTCCGTCATCGGCACCTATCCCTGGATCCTGTCGCCGGTCGGTTTTGTGCTGGTCACCGTCTTTGCCTTCAACGCGCTGGGCGACGGCCTGCGCGACGCCGTCGACCCTTATTGAGGTGCTGAGATGTCCGTCGCGCTCGCCGAATCCTTCGCACCGATCGTCCGTCACGACCATGATGGACGCCAGGACCAGCCGATCATCGATGCCCGCAACGTCGCCGTGGCCTTCAAGGTGGAGCATGGCGTCGTCGAAGCGGTCAAGGACATCTCGTTCCAGCTCTATCGCGGCGAGACGATCGCCATCGTCGGCGAATCCGGTTCGGGCAAGTCGGTGACGGCGCGCACCGTCATGGGCCTGCTGTCACGGCGCGCCACGGTGTCGCCCGGCTCGAGCGTCTGTTATGACGGGCAAAACATCCTGAAATTTCCCGAGAGCGCCCGGCGCAAGCTGCGCGGCAACCGCATCTCGATGATCTTCCAGGAGCCGATGAGTTCGCTCAACCCGATCTATACGGTCGGCAGCCAGATCGTCGAGGCGATCCGGGTGCATCGTAAGGTCAGCCGCAAACAGGCTTGGGCGCGAGCGCTCGAACTTCTGCAGCACGTGCAGATTCCCGATCCTGCCGCGCGGCTCAGACAATA
>NZ_RZPB01001234.1:0-1129 GCF_003998535.1 Mesorhizobium sp. M7A.F.Ca.AU.002.02.1.1
TCGACAACGCCACCTTGCCCTTCATGGGCATCGTGCGCGGCGAAATATCAGTCGTGCCGGTGATGATCTGCCGGCTGTCCTTCTCCGGTGAAATGGCCTTCGAGGTCTATTCCGGCGCCGGCCATGGCACCCATGTCTGGAAAGCGCTTGTCGAAGCCGGCAAGCCGTTCGGGCTGGTCACCTACGGTCTTGAGGCATTGGGCACCATGCGCATCGAAAAGGGCCATGTCACCGGCGCCGAGATCGACGGCCGCACCACGGCGCGCGACCTGCATCTCGACTGGATGCTGTCGAAGAAGAAGCCGTTCATCGGCTCGGCGATGATGGACCGCGAAGGCTTGATCGCATCGGACCGCCTCGAACTGGTCGGCCTGATCGCTCTCGATAACCGGCCGCTCAACGGTGGCGCCCACATCGTCGAGGAGGTTGACGAAGCCAATCCGCACGACTCCATCGGCCATATCACCGCCTGCTGCTATTCGCCGGCGCTCGGCAGACATATCGCGCTGGCGCTGGTCGAGGGCGGCAAGGCACGGCACGGCACGCGCGCCCACGTCTCCGATCCCTTGCGCAACCGGTTCGGACCGGTCGAGATCGTCTCCAACCACTTCTTCGATCCGGACGGGAGCCGCATGCATGGTTGAGCACCAATCCCCGCTTGAGCCGGAATTTCACGTCGGCTCGCACGGCAATTTCGAGCATGGCGTCGAGATCATCCTGACCGAGACGAGGCCGGGCTCGATCGTGCAACTCGCCGCCTGGCCCGGCGAGGAGAAGAGGCTGATCGCAGCCATCCGCACCGTCACCGGGCTGGCGCTTCCCGATGGCGCCGGCGGCGGAGTGAGCGACGGGGTCAAGTCAGTGTTCGGCTTCGCGCCGGGAAAGTTCACCGTTGCCGACGAGGCCGAAGGGCTGGCCGCTGCCTTTGCCAAGGTGGTGACCTCGGCCATCGGCACGGTGACCGATCTCTCGCACGGCCGCACCGCCATCCGCATTGCCGGGCCGAAGGCCGAATGGGTGCTGGCGAAATTCTTCGCCATCGACTTTTCGCTGCCGGCCTTTCCCAATGGCGCCGGCCGCTCGACCGCTCATCACGACGTCTTCGCCCAGATCCAGCGCACCGGCGCCG
>NZ_RZPB01001235.1:0-1127 GCF_003998535.1 Mesorhizobium sp. M7A.F.Ca.AU.002.02.1.1
GTCAGGCGCCGATACGGCGATGCAGGCACGCAAGGCGGACGTGGTCGATGCGGCGCTGGCTTTTCATGGCGGCCATCTCGGCGACCCGCTCGAGGCGCTGCGCCGGGTCGGCGGCCGGGAATTCGCGGCGATCGCCGGTGCCATTCTGGCCGCGCGGATGCAGAAGATCCCGGTGCTGCTCGACGGATTGGCGGCGACGGCAGCCGCAGCGGTACTGCATGGCGTCAATCCCGCCGCGCTCGACCATTGCCTGCTGGCCAGCCTGTCGCCGGAACCCGCGCATGCACGCGCCGCCCAACGGCTCGGCTTGCGCCCGTTGCTTGATCTGGGCATCAGCCATGGCGAAGGGGCAGGGGCCGCCCTTGCAGCGGGTCTGGTCAAGGCCGCCGCGCTGACCAGTTCGGGCATGGCTGCGGCGGTACGCGGTTAGGGCTTGAGGTATTACCGCCGTCGAGCCGCCACCGCCGCGGTCGGCAATGCTGGCAATTCCTCCATCACCCGGCTCAGCGGGAAGATGGCGATCGCCTCGGTGCCTTCGCGCAGCTTGGAATGAAGTTCGAACTCGCCGCCATGCATTGCGAGCAGCCCTTGCACGATCGGCAGGCCAAGCCCGGTGCCTTGCTCGGCGCTCTTGATGGCGATGGAGCCCTGGCCGAAGGCGGAAAGCACGATCGGGATCTCATCTTCCGGTATGCCCGGGCCATTGTCCTTGATCGAAATGTATTGTCCGCCGCCCGCCGTCCAACCGACACGGACGCGGATTTCGCCGCCGGTGGCGGTGAATTTTATCGCGTTCGACAGAAGGTTGAGCGTGATCTGCCGCACGGCCCGTTCATCGGCGAACAGCCGAGGCAGCTCGTGCTCGAAATCCTGGACGACACGGATATCCTTGTTGCGCGCTCTCAACTCCATCATGTGACAGCAGTCCTCGACGATACCAAGCAGCATCACCGGCTCTTCATTGAGCTGGTAGCGGCCGGCCTCGATGCGTGACAGGTCGAGAATCTCGTTGATCAGGTCGAGCAGATGCTGGCCGGATTCGTGCACGTCATGGGCGTAGTCACGATAGGTGGGATTGCTCATCGGTCCCAGCACCTCGTTCGACATCACCTCGGACAAACCGAGAA
>NZ_RZPB01001236.1:0-1126 GCF_003998535.1 Mesorhizobium sp. M7A.F.Ca.AU.002.02.1.1
GCGGCAAGGTGCGGCTGACGGAGAAGGTGGCATCCTCGCTCTGCTCATGCTGGCGCAACTGCGCCCGAATGCGCGCCAGCAGCACGGCGAAGCGGAACGGCTTCGTCACATAGTCGTTGGCGCCGGCCTCGAGACCAAGAATCGTATCCGAATCGGTGTCGTGACCGGTCAGCATGATGATGGGCGCCTTGTAGCCGCCCTTGCGCAGGATCTTCACCGCTTCGCGGCCATCCATGTCGGGCAGCCCGACATCCATGATGAGCAGATCGATGAGGCCGCCGCGCGCTGCGGCGACACCTTTTGCCGCAGTCGATTCCTGCAGCACGTCGAATTCCTCGTAAAGGGATAATTGCTCGACCAGCGTGCCGCGCAGGTCGTCATCGTCGTCGACGATCAGTATGGTGCGTGAAGTCATGGATCAATCCGTTGTTTTGAAAAGAAAATTCAGTTGACCGCTGCCTGTTTATGCGGAAGCTGACCGGCGTAACAGCCGTTCACAGTGATTTGTTCCGTGGCACGATCATACAAGAAAAAACACGATCGCAATGCAGCCGGCGCAATTTTGCGAAAAGGGCTGCGTGTGCTGACCGTGCGGGCGAGGCCTGGGCATCCAAGCCAGGGCCTGCTGCAGGCCGGGAAAACGGTGTTTGCCTGTGCGCTGGGGCGCGGCGGCATCTCGGCCGACAAGCGCGAAGGCGACGGCGCCACGCCGCTGGCCGCGATGCGGATCCTGTCGGGGTATTTCCGGGGGGATCAGTTCTCCAGCGGCCGCAGGACCCGGCTGGCGATGACGCCGATCGGGCCCGATCTGGGCTGGTGCGAAGTGCCTGACGACCGCAACTACAACAGGCCGGTCAGGATTCCCTATGGCGCCAGCCACGAACGCATGCGGCGCGACGACAGGCTCTACGATGCCTGCCTGGTGCTCGACTGGAACCTGTCGCCGCGCCGGCGCGGGCGCGGCAGCGCCATCTTCTTCCATCTGGCGCGCCCCGGCTTCACGCCGACGCAAGGCTGCGTGGCTGTCACGGCGCAAACCATGGCGCGGCTGCTGCCGCTGCTGTCGGACCGGACGGTGGTGAGGGTGGTAAGATAGTAAGATAGTAAGATAGTAGGGGAGTAGGGG
>NZ_RZPB01001237.1:0-1126 GCF_003998535.1 Mesorhizobium sp. M7A.F.Ca.AU.002.02.1.1
ATCAAGGCCAGCGGCAAGGAAGTCGTGCTGACGCTGAAGGAGGCCAATGCCGATCTGCCCTATTTGCTCAGCGACTATCACCTGATCGTCCAACCAAATGGCGGCAAGGACAAGGCTGACGCAGGCATCTCGGCCGGTCCTTACAAGGTCACGACCAATGAGCCCGGTGTGCGCCATGGCGGCGAGCGTTTCGCCAATTACTGGCAGGGCGACAAGATGGGCCATGCCGACCAGATCGAGATCATCGTCATCAACGATGCGACAGCGCGCACGGCCGCCCTGCAGGGCGGCCAGGTCAACGTGATCAACCGCGTCGAGCCGAAGATCGTCGACCTGATCAAGCGCCTGCCGGGCGTCACCATCCGCAACCACGCGGGTCCTGGCCACTACGTGTTCATCATGCATTGCAACACGGCGCCGTTCGACAACGCCGATTTGCGCATGGCACTGAAGCTGGCCATCGACCGCGAGGAAATGCTGGACAAGATCCTGCGCGGCTACGGTTCGCTCGGCAACGACTTCCCGATCAATGCGTCCTATCCGCTGTTTACCGAGATCGAGCAGCGCAAGTACGATCCCGACAAGGCCAAGTTCCACTTCAAGAAGTCCGGCCACGACGGCGCCGTCCTGCTGCGGACCTCGGACGTCGCTTTCCCGGGCGCCGTCGATGCATCGCAGTTGTTCCAGCAGAGCGCGGCCAAGGCCGGCATTCAGATCGAGCTGAAGCGTGAGCCCGGCGACGGCTATTGGAACGAGGTCTGGAACAAGCAGCCCTTCTGCGCGTCCTACTGGGGCGGCCGCTCGACCCAGGACCAGATGTACTCCACCGCTTATCTGTCGACCGCCGACTGGAACGACACGCGTTTCAAGCGTCCTGACTTCGACAAGATGGTGCTGGCGGCGCGCGCCGAGCTCGACGAGACCAAGCGCAAGCAGATGTATCATGACATGGCTGTCCTGGTACGAGACGAGGGCGGCCTGATCCTGCCGATGTTCAACCAGTTCATCGACGCTACCGGCGCCAAGGTCGGCGGCTGGGTCGACGATCCGCATCAGGAGCTGATGAACGGCTACGCGCTGGCGAAGTGCTGGCTCGAAGCCTGAGCTTGGCCTTGCGGATATGTCC
>NZ_RZPB01001238.1:0-1125 GCF_003998535.1 Mesorhizobium sp. M7A.F.Ca.AU.002.02.1.1
TCCTCGCGCAGCTTGGCGTCGAGCGCGCCGATCGGCTCATCCATCAGCATGGCTTTCGGCCGCCGCACCAGAGCGCGGCCAATGGCGACGCGCTGCATGTCGCCACCCGAGAGCGCCGACCGCTTCTTGTCCAGCAGGTCGGTGATCTGCAGCGTCTTGGCGACGGAGCGCACCTCGCTGTCGATCTCCGTCTTGCGCTTGCGCGTGGCACGCAAGGGGAAGGCGATGTTCTCGTAGACGCTCATATGCGGATAGAGCGAGAACGACTGGAACACCATGGCGATGTCGCGATCGGCGGCCTTCAAATGCTGCACCGGCTTGCCGTCGATGAAGATGTCGCCCTCGTCGATGGTTTCCAGCCCGGCGATGGCGCGCAGCGTCGTCGTCTTGCCGCAGCCCGATTGGCCGAGCAGCACGATGAACTCGTTGTCGGCGATCTTGAGGTTCAGGTCCTTGATGACCTGGACGGCGCCGAAGAATTTCTGGACGCCGCGAAGCTCGATCTGGGTCAATGCTGTGCTCCCGGATTGCGCACCTGGCCGGTGCCGGCCTTCTCCTCGGGCGCGATCTTGGAGGTTACGTTGAAGCCGACGAGCCCGATCAGGATGATGGTCAGGCCATAGCTGTGCAGCAGCATGTTCCAGGGCTGGCAGAGCGCGACGATGCCGAGCACCATCAATATCTGCGACCCAGGTTCAAGGTATTTCTGGTTGAAGGCGCGAAAACTCATTTGCGGATCGCTCCGAAGGACATGCCGCGCAGCAGATGATTGCGAAGCAGGAAGGTGAAGATGGCGACCGGCAGCAGGAACAGGAAGGTTCCGGAGGCGATCACCGTCCAGTCCGGCAGGCCCGAACCGACCTGGCTCGGGATGAAGGGAGGCGCGGTCTGGGCGCGGCGGTTGGTCATGATCAGCGCAAAGGCGTATTCGTTCCATGCGGTGATGAAACAGAACACGGCGGTGGCGGCGATGCCCGTGGCGGCCTCCGGCAGCACGATCTTGAAGAACGCCTCCATGCGCGTGTAGCCGTCGACAAGCGCGGCCTCCTCATATTCCTTCGGAATCTCGTCCATGAAACCCTTCATCAGCCACACGGAGAAGGACAGGTTGAAGGCGGTGTAGAG
>NZ_RZPB01001239.1:0-1125 GCF_003998535.1 Mesorhizobium sp. M7A.F.Ca.AU.002.02.1.1
AGGTGGTGGAGGGCTAACGAGGCGAGGCGGGAAGCGTTCCTGGCTGTAATTTTATGTGACATGAGAGGCGGATGGACGAAGCGCAGTTCGGCCCAAGCTCCCAGTTCGACAATGTCCAAAAACGAAAAAGCCGCGGCGGACCGCGGCTTTTCGATGCTTGATTTCCTAAGAGGAAACTGGAGCGGGTGAAGCGATTCGAACGCTCGACCCCAACCTTGGCAAGGTTGTGCTCTACCCCTGAGCTACACCCGCTCGCACGGCGTCTTGGCCGCAAGCCGGGCCTATATGGCTGAAGAGCGCGGCGATTGCAACAGGGAAATCGCAGGCTTTTTTACGACCCGGCAAGCGAGGCCGGCAAGCCGCCGGCGGGCGCGCGAGTGGCACGCGGCGGGGGCGCCACCGCAAAGGGCGGGTGCCGCTCACCGTGATGTCGCATGACGGCCTTGTGTCGGCCGCCCCATTGGCCGTAAACGGCATGGGCTCACAAACGGGACGAAGACGAAACCGATGCCGAAGACCGAAGCCGAACTTTTTGCCTTTCTTGCCGAGCTGGGCATTGCTGCCTCGACCAAGCGCCATCCACCGCTCTATACCGTCGCCGATTCGCAGGCGCTGCGCGGCGAGATCGCCGGCGGGCACACGAAAAACCTGTTCCTGAAGGACAAGAAGGACAATTTCTTTCTGGTCACCGTCGGCGAGGACGCGGTCGTCGACCTGAAGCAGATCCACCAGGTGATCGGCGCCGCCAGCCGGGTTTCTTTCGGCAAACCGGAGATGCTGATGGAGCTGCTCGGCGTCACGCCGGGCGCCGTCACGGTCTTTGGCATCATCAACGACACGGCAAACAGGGTCAAGCTCGTGCTCGACAAGGATTTGATGGAGCATGCGGTGATCAATGGGCATCCGCTGACCAATGAGGCGACGACATCGATCGCAGCGAGCGACCTGATCAGATTCGTCGAGGCAACCGGGCACGATGCTGCTATCTTGAAAGTCTCCGCGTGATCGCCACATGGATGGCTTAAAACCGATGGTCTGAAGCATAGGGCGCCTGGCCGCCGGCCGGCGGCCAGGCGCCCTATGCTTCAGACCATCGGTTTTAAGCCATCCATGTGGCGATCACGC
>NZ_RZPB01000123.1:0-11536 GCF_003998535.1 Mesorhizobium sp. M7A.F.Ca.AU.002.02.1.1
ATGGTTGACCACGCTTTTCAAAGATCGTGAACTACATCTCCTCGTTGTGCTCGACGCACTCCGGACAAGTAACCTCATGGGCGCGGCATGCAGGATTAACCGAGCCCAGCCGGTCATGAGTGCGGCCTTGCCGGGTCGGGCGATAGGCAGTCATGCCCTGCCCTTCCTGCGGGTCAAGCACTCCGAAAAAACATTTCCCCCATAAATGCTAGATCTTCCGTTGCCTTTTCGCGTCACAGGCCGTCAAACGCCCGGCCGTTCACAACAGTGATCCGGCAAGTGTTTGGCTGCGCGAGACGATGCTGCAGGGAGTCGTCCTGCATGGCACTTCGCTATGATGCTGCGGTGCCGTCTAACGGCGCCTCGTGCTTGAACGCACTGAACGGCCACCGCGATCAAAATCGATGGTTCGAGGACCGTTGATCATCACCCCGCCAGCCTCGATCTTGTTTGCCGCCACGAGAGCGACACAGAGACTGCTGGTGAAGATGCCCGCCTGCCCGCTATGTTCCGGATGGTTGACCATCCCGGATGGACCCATCGAGGGTGTCAAGGCGAGCATGAGCACAGGCGCGAACAGTTCACGGGCAGGCGCGACGGTGGCCGCAAAGCAACGTCGCGCCAGCATGCGATCTCAGCAGGATCGGCACCATCCTGTCAGGGAGCAATGCGAGTGGCTGGCTTAGCCGCTGCGACGCTGCCCGGCATCGCGTTCAATTGATCTGGCGCCTTAAATGCAGGAAGGCTTCGCGGCCGGTACGAGGCGCATCCCTCCTCCGAAGCAGCACGCCCAAGTATCATCACAAGCCCCGAGCGCCCGCGTTCGGCGATGTCCAATTTCCGACAATGTCGGAATACAGTCAGATCTGCTGGATTGACTTTAAATGGTTTTCTCATTTGGCACAGCGCATGCTGGTTATCCGGAAACACGTGACCGACCAACAAGAAGTCGCATGACACAACCGAAGCCATCCATGTCTGACGGGCTGCCCAGGATACCTACTGCGACCGCGCTTGCCCGGTGACGACCGCTCCGGCTCCGCCCGTTACCGACGAGGCAAAGTGACGGATTTCCTGCGTTTCAACGACATGGAGGTGGTTGTCATTCCCGCTGGGGGACAGACTCGGCCTGTTCAAGGCATTGCGCGAAGGCGGCAAGATGACGGCCACCCGTGCGCGAACTCAAGGAGCGCAGCCTGTATCGTGTATCAGGCAAATAGGCCGTCGGTCAGTGACCTTGACACAGGGGACATGCGCAAGGTCCTGAAGTTTGATGCAGCGATAGAAGGGTGCCAATGACAACAATAGCTTACAGGAACGGAACCATGGCTGGCGACGGCCGAGCCTTGGGTTTTGACTCAGTATCCGTCGGTGAGAAAACGAAGGTGTTTCGCTTATGCGACGGCACACTCATCGGCGTTTCCTCTTCGTCCTTGGGTATTCCAAAGGCCGTTCGAGACTGGGTTGAGAAGGGCATGGATGTTTCTGATATTCCTGTGCCGCGCAACGACGACAATTTTGAATTTGAGGCGCTGATAGTGCGCAAAAATGGGGAAGCCGTATTGTTGGACGGCAATTGGCTGCCAAGTGATCCCGTGAAAGGTGAATATTATGCCATCGGGAGCGGCAAGCAGTATGCTTTGGCCGCGCTGGTTTTGGGCAAGTCAGCTAAGGAAAGCGTCGAAGTTGCCGCGAAACTCGACGTTTGGACTGGTGGCACAGTCACTGCCATAACTCACTAAACCCGCCTTTCGGCGGGAGTGTGACAGTGCGAGCGTGGAAGTAGGGCGCCACCCCGGGGCACGTCGAGCCCTGTCATGTGAGCTGGTCCATAAGCGCGCGAAAGCGTCCAGTTGTGGCCAAAAGCACGATTTGCGACAGAACCGGCCCGCTTCTATGAGTATGGGCCGCTTTTTGCGGCCAGCGTGCTTGCCATCCTGCCGCCAGTGGCCGTCGCCTTCTTCTTCCAAGGTTACCTCGTCATGAAGTAGAGCACCACGATCTTGTCGGAGAGATCGGAAGGCGGACGGCCCTTCCGTCCGCGTCGGCCAGTTCGAAAGGCGGCGCGGCCTGCTCGTCGATCGCCTGGAAGAACCTCTCCGCGCTGTCCCTCATCTTGTCGAGATCGGCGCCCGGATGGTGGGCCAGCGCGGAGGTCCCGAGGATCAGCGCCAGAAATTGAATCGCAAGCGACGGTTTCGCTTTCATGGACAATGCATTCCGGTTGGGGGCGTTCGAGGGCTCCGCGGCTAGGATTGGTCTCACTGTGTCTGCTCCCGCTCCCGGCGGCTCATCTGCCTGATAGGCGCGTTCCCGCTCGGGCCATGTGCTTTTGATGAAGGCCAGAACGGCCCGGATCTCCTCGTCGGTGAGGACATTCCCGAAGCCCGGCATGTCGCTCTGGTAGCCGCCGCCGACGACCGCGGCCGGTCCCGGCGCCGGCATGCGTCCCGAAGGCAGCGGGCTTTCCAATCGCGCTGACCTTCGCCTGGCTAAAACCGTCTTGCCTAGCGCTATCGCCGCGGCCGGGGCGCGGCCATCCGGTTGGCGAGCCAAGGCAATGTCCAGACCAATCCGAGGCCTGCCGCGGCCACGCATCGATAAGAGGACCGACGCCCTTCTCCTTTGCCGCCGCTGGAGAACAGGTATTTGATCAGCGCGGCCGTCCCGAGGACGAGCACGACGACGACAAGCAGCCACACCAGGCCCGTGCCGAACATCATCATGCCGCTCATGCATTCCATCATCGAAGCCTCCTATTCCGTGGCGTAGATGCCGCCGGTCGCGTCAGACTTTCGGATTTCGAGAATCTCGAAGGGCGCTTCCTTCGTGCCACTCATGCCGGGGGAGCCCATCGGCATGCCGGGCAGCGTCATGCCCTTTGATGTCGGGCCGCTCGGTCAAGAGCTTGTTGACCGTGCCGACCGGCACATGGCCGCTCACCACATAGCCGTCGATGAACGAGAGAAGGCAGCCATCGGCTTCCGGCGGAATGCCCTCTTCGCGGCTCATGGCGAAAAGGTCGTGAGTCGGCCTTGACGGTGATTCCTGGAAGGCCGATTCCAAGGCGAGCTGGCTTGAAGGCCGCGGTCCGGATGGTCGACTAGGCAGCTTGGTTCCACGATCGCAATGCTTGATCGCTTCATTGCAGGCCATGGGCTCTCGCCCCCTCCTTTTGCCACACGAGGCGCCAGCTCACGTGTTGTTGTTGGCGTGCGCCCCGGCAACCGCTTTCACCAGCCGCTCCAGCGATCCCGCGCGCTCCAGCTCCGCAAAGAATGATGCGGCGTGACGCTACCCAGCCGGTGCTTCTCGGCCTTCCAATTAAACTGTCTCGACGAAAGAGCCGTCTCCGTTGCTCCGGTCTCGGTGTTGAGTTCTCTAAGGCTGCGCCACACCTTGGTCCCCACGCCGGCAAATGATCTCACTATGCAGCCCGTGCTCGCACGCTCTCAAACTAATTACCGCTGCTGCAACACGCCGCCTGGCGGCCTGCACCGAAAAGCCGACAGGGGTGCATCTGAATAGCCGTGAACCCAGGTCTCAAAGACCATCCGGCGCGACGAGCGGACGCACCGCACGTGTGACACCCGCCTTGTGGGGCAGGGTTGCCTTTCTCAATCCCGGCGTTGGTCGGCGTCCCAATGAGCAGCAAGCTATTATCGGCCGCCGAATCTTAGTGGCTTCGTCGAGAGCCTCAATCAACCAAGCGGCGAAAGCCCCGCTAGAGTCTCCGCCCGCCTGTCGCTATGAAGCAGTTGCAGCCAGCGCTGCTTCAGGCGCATGAACTCGCCCGATGCAATGATTTCCGTCGCCCTGGGTCTTTCGAAGGGCACTGTTTCTATTCCCTTCTTCTTCGGCGCGCGGCTTGATGCCGACATACGGTTTCTTGACCTGCCGCCTGAACTGGCTGCCGAAGCGGGTGCCCCGCCAGCGACCCCGACAATCCCCTGTTCCGCAACTGCTGAAGAGCCGACTGCGCTCGCATCCCGATATTGCGCAACGGCACTATGCCGACATTCTGGAGACCGCAGCCGCATGAGCCTCGAGATGTTCCGCCGACCGTCGACAAAGGCGTCCTCTCGCCTGCGTCCGCCATTTGTCAGTGCTCGATCTGATTGGGGAGACGCCGGTCGTCGAACTGAAGAGATTCGATACCGGCAGGTGTCGTCGCTTCGTCAAGATCGAAAGCCAGAATCCCGGCGGATCGATCAAGGATCGCATTGCGTTGTCGATGATCGTTAATGCCGAACAGCGTGGCACGCGCGGGGCGGTACAATCATCGAAGCGACCGCTGGCAACACAGGGCTCGGCCTGGCCATCTGGCGGCACGAAGCGCGTGATCGCGTGTCCAAAAGCTGACAGCGTCAGACAAATGTCAGGTTCATTACAACCAACATCTGGGCACTGACGAGGTTTTTCGAAGCAATGGGCGCTAACTGCGCGCTGAGCGCGTTGGCATGGCTTTTGAGACTGAGTGACTGTGACTGCACTCAATGGGGCAAGACGAGCGATGCGCTCCTCCCTGAACCCGTGTGCCGTCTCTGAGAGGAAACCAGCTCGTGCAGAAACCTTTGGAAATAGCTTTGGACCGCAACGTGGTATTGCAGATGGAGTCCCCGGCTCCTTCGATTAGAGTCGAGAACTGGCTGCATGGCGAGCCCCTCACGAGCTTTGAGCCCGGCAAGTGTACATAGTCGAATTTTGGGCAACTTGGTGCGGCCCATGTGTGGACGGGATGCCCCATCTGATCCAGCTGCAGGGCGTCGCCAGGCGCACCATCTGGACAGCAGGAACTGGACTATGGGCAAGGTAACAGGCTTTCTCGAAATCGACCGGCAGGTGCACAAGTACCAGCCGGCCTCCGACCGCATCCGGCATTTCCGCGAATTCACGCTGCCGATGTCCGACAAAGAGGTCGAGAAACAGGCCGCGCGCTGCATGGATTGCGGCATTCCGTTCTGCCATGGGCCGACGGGCTGCCCGATCCACAACCAGATCCCGGACTGGAACGACCTCGTCTACAATGGCGACTGGGACAATGCGATCCGCAACCTGCATTCGACCAACAATTTCCCGGAGTTCACCGGCCGCATCTGCCCCGCACCTTGCGAGGAAGCCTGCACGCTGAACCTCGAGGACATCCCCGTCGCCATCAAGACGGTCGAGCAGGCGATCGCCGACAAGGCTTACGAGACCGGCCATATCAGGCCCTATCCGCCGGAGAAGAAGACCGGCAAGCGCGTCGCCGTCATCGGCTCCGGCCCGGCCGGCATGTCGGCTGCCCAGCAGCTCGGCCGCGCCGGCCACGACGTCCATGTCTATGAGCGCGAGAGCCGGCCCGGCGGGTTGATGCGTTACGGCATTCCCGACTTCAAGATCGAGAAGCACTATATCGACCGGCGCATCGAGCAGATGCAGGGCGAGGGCGTCACCTTCCATTGCGGCGTCAATGTCGGCGTCGACAAGCCGGTTGCCGAGCTGCTCGCCGAACATGACGCCGTGCTTTATTGCGGCGGTTCCGAAACGCCGCGCGCGGCCGGCATTCCCGGCGACGATCTCGGCGGCGTGCATGACGCGATGCCCTATCTGGTGCAGCAGAACAGGCGTGTCGGCGGCGAACCGATCCAGTCGGTGGCGTGGCCGTCGCATCCGATCCTCGCCGGCGGCCAGCATGTCGTCGTCGTCGGCGGCGGCGACACTGCCTCCGACTGCGTCGGCACCGCCTTCCGCCAGGGCGCGGTGCGCGTCACCCAGCTCGACATCCGGCCGCAGCCGCCGGAAAAGGAAGACAAGCTGTCGGTCTGGCCATACTGGGCGACCAAGATGCGCACGTCATCCTCGCAGGCCGAAGGCGCCGAGCGCGAATTCCAGGTGGCGACGCTTGAATTCATCGGCGAAAACGGCCAGCTGACCGGGGTCAAATGCTGCGAAGTCGACGAAAAGCGCAAGCCGATCGCCGGCACCGAATTCGTCATCCGCGCCGATCTCGCGTTCATCGCCATCGGCTTTGCCGGGCCAGCCGCTCGCGGGCCGGTGTCGGAACTGGCCGGCCAGATGAAGATCGCCATTGACAGCCGCCGCTCGAAGAATGTCGAGGCCAATGACCGGGACTACAGGACCAGCGTCGAAAAGCTCTATGCGGCGGGCGACGTGCGGCGCGGCCAGTCGCTGGTCGTCTGGGCGATCCGCGAGGGCCGCCAGGCGGCGCGCGCCATCGATGAGGCGCTGATGGGATCGAGCGTGCTGCCGCGCTGAGTCCGTCTCGAGACCCTACTTGTGCGGCCACCTGAAGGCGCTTTCCGCCCTTCCGCTGCCCCGGGCAGCTTACGGACTGATCGCCGTGGTCGTTTCGGTTGTGGCCCCGGCCGCAGGCTGCCGCCTTGGCGGCCAAGAAAAATCGTCGGCGCGGCCGGGCGCAGCAGCGGGCGCCTTGCCCTCGACGACGAATTTTTCACCGGGCCCGTCCGGCTTGGCCGGCGCTGCGGCACCGAGAAGTTCCGAACCGCCGTCGAGTGCCGGTGATTGCGAGTCGGCGTCGGTAGCCGGGTCGGCGGCCTCAGTCTTTTCCTTCGAGGGTGGACTACGTTACTGGCCAGTACCGGCAACGCATCGAAGGAACTTTACAATCATAAAGGTACGTCACTGGTCTCGCGGCTCACCTATGACGATCTAGACGCGCATTCGAGTCCACAATCCGACTGGCATTTTCGTAAAGGCCTCCTCGGTGCGGGCGGCATCAGGGAGGATTTTCTCATGACGAGGACTTCTTACGGAAATGGGGGGCTACTCAAACACATTCAGTGATCAGCGCGGGGGCGGCGTCAGCTATTTCACCGCCGATCTTGGATATAATTTCTTGAACTCACCGCGCTACCGCATCGGTGCTTTTGTTGGCAACAATTTCTGGCACGAGAGCTACGATGCTTTCGGTTGCACGCAGCAGGCGACCAACTGGGGAACCTGTGTGCCAACCGTCCCACCTACGTCAACCTCTCAGCCAGGACAACGATTGGCATTCGCTGCGACTCGGCTTGGCCGGGCAGACGCAACTCACCGAGCGACTCAGCCTTTCTGGTGACGTGGCGTTCCTCTTCACGCGGCTCGACGGCAAAGAGCAGCACCACATGCGCCCAAGATCAAGCTAATTCCCGAAGACGGCGATGGGCATGGCGTCCAGCTCGAGGCGGTGTTGCGGCCGTGGCGAATAACGGCACCGCTCATTTCGAAGAGGCAATGGGCGGTCGTGGTTCCCCGCAGGCCGACGATTGGAAGGCAAAGCGCTACGGCGTTTTCGTGCAGGCTAGCATCAAGTTCAACTGAGAGAGCAAGAACCGAGGAGAGCGGCGATGCCACTCCAGCTCATTACGATCATTGGATCAACAGAAGGAAGTTTTCCGAAGAGTTTTGCAAGCGTGCGCAAAGTCGCCAGACAAAGTTCTCTCGGTCCATAGTGTACGTGCCGTCACGCCCGTTCTCGACATGGTTGAATGATACGTCCCGCGCGATCGATCAAAGTCGTTTTTCATTGGTTTTCCGGAAATCGCGGGGAGCACAGCGTGCTGTGACCCTCGCCTGCTGGTTTTCTGTCAACGCGCAGATGAGGGAGAATGAGCGTACAGCAAAAATCATCAGTGCTGTCGCTTTCGCCAAAGCCCGCCGCAGCTAAACGGGGTCCCACGCCCGGTAGCGCCCCCTGCCGGTCACCTCACGGATGCCGAGTTCGGCACCAGCCCGAGCGCAGCGCGCTGGCTAATTTTCAGCTCGGCCGCGACCAGACCTGCCGACACCAGCGGCCGCGCCAGCACCAGCTCGATCAGCGCCGGCAGGCTCGAGTTTTTGCGCCGGTTCCTGAGCCGGCGCTCCATCTGGCTTTTGGCCAGCGCCTGGATGATTGCAAGGCTGAAACAGTCGATGGAACGCCCCTCCAGCGAAGCCGAACCGGACGAGGCGCGCGCGCCAGGTCCTTCGGCTGCCATCGGCACGCTGGGTTTAAGTGCTTGGGGTGACACGGCGTGATCTCCGCCGTTGGCGGGAACAGGGCAGTGCAATAGTACTGCCCTGTTCCTTTTGATCAGAGGCCAGTGCGGATTTCTTCGGCAAGCGCCCTCAACGTCGTCTCGACGTCATCGCCGTTTACCATCTTCTGCATCGCCACGGCCCATGCGTTCATGGCTTCGCCGAAGCCGACACGCGGTGTGAAAGCCAGCGCGGCTTGGTCCTGTATCTTTTTGAAGCTGTCAACGAAGTTGTTGAACTCGGGCTGCGAAGCGTACTTAGTCCAGGTGTCGTCTGCCAGGTCGACGTGCGCGGCGGATTGACGAGCTGGCCAGCAAGGGCACCCTTGAGCGCCACCTGCTTGGAGGTGGCCCACGGGATGAACAGCCAGGCCGTGCCCTTCTTTTCGGAAGCCGCGTTCATGGCGAGAGCCCAGATCCAGATGTCAGACTCCAAGCTCGTGGCGCTCGGTGCGTGCAGCGGCGGAGCGAAGGCGATCTTGCCGGATGCCGGCTTCCCCGCAACATCGTTCCAGAAGCCGAACATATTTGAGTCGATCGTCATCGCGCTGCGGCCGGACGCGAAGGAAGGAGCCGCGCACTTCTTGATCATGTCCACGTAATGTAGTCGTATCCAGCATCGGTAAGCTTCCAATCGCTCAGGTATTTGTCCAGCGGCTCCAGGGCGCCACTCGGAGCGAGGTCCTACGCGGGCTGAATGCCAGTGCCGAACACATCCCATGCTGGCGACTTCGTCGTCAGTTGGATCGTCATCTTGTTCCAGTAAGAATCGTCTGGGTAGAGTTCCGGCGTGACCTTGATGCCGGGTCAGCTTCTCGAACTCCGGAAATTGCGCAGCGAGAGCATCCGCATAGGGGTGGATGTCGTAGGCCCAAGTTATGCTGGTCCCTTCGAATTGACGCCAGTTCACGGTGTCGGCAGCGGCCGAATTAGTGAGCGATGCCGAGACGGCAAAAAACGCCAAGTCAAAAGCAAGCTGTTTGCGAAGCGACGCGCACCTGTAACGAGTACGGGGAATGAGCGACCCATGTAATCCTCCCTGGGGCATTTTGCCAATTTTTGGGTCCACTCCTCCATCCCGAGTTCGCTCATAGCCACAATAAGCGGTTTCCAACGAGCTCGCTCTGAATGCACCAGGCCAACTGGGTAAAAACGGGTAACCGGCACTAAAAGGCGTTGTAGTATCGCCACCAGAAATACTGCTCCGTGGTGCTGGCCTTTGCCTGGGGGCGCAACACGGCAACTACCCGCTCAAAACGGTTGGTCCTCTACCTCTTATTCACCGTCGCTTTCCTCGCGGCCTAACCCGGCCGGAATATCCGTTGCCAGAAAAAGGCCTCGCGGCCGGTTCGAGGCTCATCCCTCCTCCGAAGCAGCACGCTCAAGTATCGTCACAAGCCCCGAGCGCTTCGCGTTCGGCGATGTCCAAATTCCGACAATGTCGGATACAGTCAGATCTACTGGATTGCGTTTGAATGGTTTTCTCATTTGGCACAGTACATGCGGGTCATCCGCAAAACACGTGACCGACCAACAAGAGTTCGCATGATCACCTTACCACAACATACAGCCGCCGCGGAACAATCACTTGGCCCCTGATCGCCCACCCCGGCACCACAACCGGAGTCATCGATGTTCTGACAGGCTGCCCAAGGATACCTGCTGCAACAGGGCTTGCCCTGGTGACGACCACTCCGGCTCCGCCGGTTACCGACGAGGGCAAAGTGACGGATTTCCTGCTTTTCAACGGCATGGAGGTGGCTGTCATTCCCGACCACCGCGCCGGTCGTCACCCATATGGTCTGGTGCAGGATCGGCAGCGCGGAATGAGCCGCCGGGGATATCTGCATGTCTTCGAGCATCTGATGCTCAAGGCGCCTCATGACGAGCACGGCTCCGTCGCCTGGAGAGATTGAACCCAAAGGGAGATTCAGATGTCTGAAGCGAATCAGGAAAAGTTGGACGCATTCTTGGGGAAAATGGTCGGCGATCTCGGTGCGATCGCAACGGGCGCGGGAGTCCTGCTGGGGGACAGACTCGGCCTGTTCAAGGCATTGCGCGAAGGCGGCAAGATGACGGCCGCCGAACTTTCGACACGCACCGGCACCCAGGAACGCCTCGTAAGGGAATGGCTTTCCGGGCAGGCGGCGGCGGGTTACGTCGACTACGATGAAGCGAGCGACAAATTCTATCTCAACGCCGAGCAAGAGCTGGTGTTCGCTGATGAAGACAGCCCGGCCTTCATGGCAGGCGCATTCGAGTTCCTGTCCGCGCTGTGGCTCGATGAAGAAAAGGTGAGGCAGGCATTCCAGTCCGGCAAGGGCGTCGGGTGGCACGATCATAGCGCGTGTCTGTTTCGCGGTACGGAACGGTTCTTCCGTCCAGGCTACAATGCCAATCTGATCGACTCCTGGCTGCCGGCCTTGGAGGGCGTCGTCGAGAAGCTCGAACGCGGCGTGGACGTCGCGGATGTTGGATGCGGTCATGGTGCATCGACCGTGCTCATGGCACAGGCCTTCCCCAATTCGCGCTTCGTCGGCTTCGACTATCATGCCCCTTCGATTGAGCGCGCCCGCAAGGCGGCCGAGGTAGCCGGCGTCGGCGTTAACACGCGGTTCGACGTGGCGGCCGCCAAGAGCTATCCCGGAACCTATGACCTCGTCACATTCTTCGATTGCCTTCACGACATGGGCGACCCGACGGGCGCCGCCACCCATGTCCACGGATCGCTCAAGCCGGACGGCACGTGGATGATCGTCGAGCCGTTCGCGCATGATCATCTGGCGGCGAACCTCAATCCCGTCGGCCGCGTTTACTATGCCGCTTCCACTTTCGTGTGCACGCCCGCATCCGTGTCGCAGGAAGTCGGGCTCGCGCTTGGAGCCCAGGCCGGTGAGGCGAGGCTGCGCAAGGTTGTGACCGGCGGCGGCTTCAAGCGATTGCGTCGCGCCGCGGAGACACCGTTCAACATGGTGCTGGAGGCCCGCCCTTAGCGTGGCCGTCGCCAGAAATTGCAGCTCATCGCATTTGATGAAGATCACCGCCAAAAATCCGGACGCATCGGGCACATTTTCAAGGCGTCTGGGTTCACGCAGAGGTCGCTGCCGAGTTGTGTGCCAAGAGTCCCATACGTTGCGGCTCAGAAAGGACCCCACGCACGGCGACGAACATGCCCATAGCGATGGCCGCTATAATCACATATGTCCACCATGGCGCGTTCACAAAGCTGGTAAGCCACGTCGCACCGAACGCGCTTACGACAAAAACGAGAGCCTCGATAAAAAGACTGAGCCTGTACACATTCAGTCGTCTCATCCTCATACCACCCATCCAAAGACTGAGCTTGTTGCGCTACTGCGACAGAGCCTAACATATTGGAGAGTGCTCACTAGTCGACCGTGAACAATCCGAGCCCTAAGCGGCGACCGGCTTCGGCCGGATTTGAAGCAGGGCAATCAAGAGCGACAAAAACCCCTTCAGCCACCTGAGCAGGAGGGAGAAGTTGTAGCCGGCGGCGG
>NZ_RZPB01001240.1:0-1124 GCF_003998535.1 Mesorhizobium sp. M7A.F.Ca.AU.002.02.1.1
ATATCGAGGTCCTTGGTCTGGCGGGTGACACCCGTATAGGCGCTTACCGCGTAGGTCCCGGCGACCAGAAAGGGAATGTCGGTGGCGGCAAGCTCGCGGATTGCTTCGGTATAAAATACCTCCGCCTCGGCATTTTTGAGCGTCGGCGCCGCCTTTGCGTCAATCATGGGAAGCGAGACCAGAACGTTTTCAGGCAATGGGCCATTGGTCATGAAACGATGACTCCGAATCCGGCAACCGGCAGTCGCCCGCTGTGGTAACAACGTGAACCCCGCCTGGTTCCGCTACCGGGCGGCCAGCCAAAGGTTCATTCTCGTCACGTACTGGAAATTTCGGGATCGCGCCTGCCGATCCAAGCCCGGCCCAACGTCATCGCCGGCGCGCAAGTCTCTATGTCGCCTCGGAATCGGCCCATGCCGCCGCCAATGTCCCATTGGCCCAAATTTGAAACACCCCGTGGGTGCTCGATCTCGATCGTTTTAGAGTTTATTGGGCTTACCCAATCGGGTACAAAGCTGAAGCCGAGGCGCTTGATCTAACCGCACCCCGATCGGCGTGCGCCAAGCCATCATCAGGACCATCAAGGCATGACCCCCTCGCCTCCCTTTCTCGGCTTTCCCGACCGTCTTGCAGATAGCCGCGTGCCTCGTGCGGTGATCTTCGGGGCCGGTCACGGCAGCACCTATCCCGGCAAGGACAGCAGCGGCTATGCCTTGGCCGCCAACGCCATCCGTGCTGCCAGCCAGGACGATGCCGCGTTCGTCGAGCACTGGGATTTCGATCTTGGCGGCCCGCTGTTCGACGGCAAGCCGGACTCTTGCGTCGACGCCGGCGATATCTTGACCACCATGCATGACAATGCCGGCAACCGGGCCAGGATCGAGGCAAAAACGCGCGAGATCCTGACGTTGCCGGCTGTGCCGATCCTGATCGGCGGCGACTGTTCCATGACCATTCCCTTCCTCGCCGGCTTTGCAGAGCACGGGCCGGTCTGGGTCCTGCAGGTCGACGCCCATATAGACTGGCGCGACGAGGTTCATGGCGAACGCCACGGCTATTCGAGCCCGATGCGCAGGGCAAGCGAGATGCCGCATGTCGCCGGCATGGTGCAGGTCGGTCTGCGC
>NZ_RZPB01001241.1:0-1120 GCF_003998535.1 Mesorhizobium sp. M7A.F.Ca.AU.002.02.1.1
GGCGATCGGCGATCTGGATCCCAAGGCGGCACGTCAGGCGGCTGAGGAAATTGGTGGCGGTGCCGCCGCCGTCACGGTCGATGTCCGCCGCCGCGATTCCGTCGAGGCGGCCTTCTCCACCGTACTGGAAGCGCTTGGCGGCTGCGACATCCTGATCGCCAATGCCGGCGTGTCCACCATGCAGCACGCGCTCGATCTGACCGACGAAGAGTGGGACTTCAACTTTTCGGTCAATGCCCGCGGTGTATTCCTGGCAAATCAGATCGCTGGACGGCATTTTGTCAAGCAGGGCACGGGCTGCATCGTCAACACCGCCTCGCTTGCCGCGAAGGTCGGTGCGCCGCTCCTGGCGCATTATTCGGCATCCAAGTTCGCCGTGCTCGGCTGGACGCAGGCCTTTGCCCGCGAGCTCGCGCCCAAGGGGATACGCGTTAATGCCGTCTGTCCGGGGTTCGTCAAGACCGGCATGCAATCGCGCGAAGTCGAGTGGGAGGCGCATCTGCGGCAAGTCACGCCCGAACGGGTGGTCGCCGACTATATTGCGCAGACGCCGCTCGGCCGGCTCGAGCTGCCGGAGGATGTCGCCGACGTCGTCGTGTTCCTCTGCTCGGATCAAGCCCGCTTCATGACCGGCCAGGGCGTCAACGTGACCGGCGGCGTCTACATGACCTGACGGCCTTTCGGCGGCTGTAGCCGGATCCTGATGCGGGCACGCGCCTATCCAAAAAAGTGAACACATATGATCAGAAGTTAGGCTTTTAATGTTATATTTTGTTCTCTAAGATGACCGTTCGCTCGACTTCGGCCTTCGGCGTCAGCCGGGTCAGACGGGTTCATGAGGAAAGTCTATGGCGTCTATCGAGCTCGATCGCGTTTCCAAGCTCTACGGCAATGGCAATTACGGGGTGCATGAGGTCGATCTCACCATTCCCGATGGTGAATTCGTGATCTTTCTCGGTCCGTCGGGATGCGGCAAGTCGACGACGCTGCGGATGATTGCCGGTCTGGAGAGTATCTCCTCCGGCGATCTCCGCATCGGTGGCAAGAGCGTCGCCAATGTCGCCCCGCGCGACCGAAACGTCGCCGTGGTGTTCCAGAGCTACGCGCTCTATCCGCATAT
>NZ_RZPB01001242.1:0-1120 GCF_003998535.1 Mesorhizobium sp. M7A.F.Ca.AU.002.02.1.1
TTCGAAGGCCGTGTCTCGCCTGACGTGCAGGCCAACTATCTGGCCTCGCCGCCGCTGGTCGTCGCGCACGCGCTGGCCGGAACTGTCACCAAGGACCTCACGACAGAGCCGCTCGGCGAGGACAAGAACGGCGAGCCGGTCTACCTCAAGGACATCTGGCCGAGCTCGGCCGAAATCCAGGAGTTCATCGAGAAGAACGTCACCCGCGAGCTGTTCGCCCGCAAGTATGCCGACGTCTTCAAGGGCGACGAGTACTGGCAGAACGTCAAGGCGCCGGAAGGCCAGACCTATGCCTGGGACGACAACTCGACCTATGTGCAGAACCCGCCCTATTTCGCCGGCATGACATCAGGTTTCGGCAAGATCGGCGACATCAAGGGCGCCCGCGTGCTCGGCCTGTTCGGCGACAAGATCACCACCGATCACATCTCGCCGGCCGGATCGATCAAGGCAGCGTCGCCGGCCGGAAAATATCTCACCGACCACGGCGTCGGTGTCGCCGACTTCAACCAGTACGGCACGCGGCGCGGCAATCACGAGGTGATGATGCGCGGCACCTTCGCCAACATCCGCATCCGCAACCACATGCTGGGCGAGAACGGCCGCGAGGGCGGCTACACCATTCACTACCCGTCGAAGGAAGAGGAATCGATCTACGACGCGGCGATGGAGTACAAAAGGGAAGGCGTGCCGCTGGTCGTCTTCGCCGGCGTCGAATACGGCAACGGCTCGTCGCGCGACTGGGCGGCCAAGGGAACCAATCTGCTCGGTGTCCGCGCGGTCATCGCCCAGTCCTTCGAGCGCATCCATCGCTCGAACCTGGTCGGCATGGGCGTTATCCCCTTCGTCTTCGAGGAAGGCACCTCATGGGCATCGCTCAACCTCAAGGGAGACGAGCTGGTCGAGATCGACGGACTGAGCACCATCAAGCCGCGCCAGACGATGATCGCCAAAATCACCTATGGCGACGGCACGGTGAAGAACGTGCCGATCATCTGCCGCATCGATACGCTGGATGAGCTCGACTACTTCAAGAACGGCGGCATCCTGCAATACGTGCTGCGCGATCTGGCAGCTTAGTAAGGGAGTAGGGGAGTAGGGGAGTAGGGGAGTAGGGAAG
>NZ_RZPB01001243.1:0-1112 GCF_003998535.1 Mesorhizobium sp. M7A.F.Ca.AU.002.02.1.1
CAGCAGTCCGCTGGCCAGCGGGCTCCACACCATGATGCCGGCGCCATGGCGCGTGCCGAATGGCACGAACTCATTCTCGATCGCGCGTTCGGCCAATGAATATTCGAGCTGTAGCGCCGAAACCGGCTCATATCCGCGCAATTCGGCGATCGCCTGTGCGCGGCCCGCATACCAGGCGGGCACATCCGAAAGACCGACATGGCGCACCTTGCCCATCCGAACCAGGTCGTCCAGCGTGCGCATGACCTCCTCGGCCGGGGTCAGCCTGTCCCAGACATGCATGAGATAGAGATCGATATAGTCGGTCCCCAACCGTTTCAGCGAAGCATCGACGGCCCGCATGATGTTCTTGCGGCCATTGCCGCCGGCATTCGGATTGCCGGGCTGCATGTTCATGGTGAACTTGCTGGCGATCACCGCCATGTCGCGCAAGCCGCGCTCGGCGATGAATTCGCCAAGCCAGGCTTCGGCCGTGCCGTCTGTGTAGAGATCCGCCGTGTCGAAGAAATTGCCGCCCGCCTCGACATAGGCGTCGAACATCGCCCGCGCCGTATCCCTGTCGGCTCCCCAGCCCCATTCCGTGCCGAAAGTCATCGTGCCCAGCGCCAGCCGGCTGACCCTGAGGCCGCTGTTGCCAAGAGTGTAGTAGGTCATGGTCATAATCGTCTTCCAATGCTTGGTGATAGATGCCCGAGCGTCACTGGCCCGGAGTGGTCTTGACCCAGGGATTGCCGCGCTCGTGTGTCATGCGGAACGCAAAGCCATCGACCTTCCAGCCATCCGCAAAACGCGTCAGGTGATGCTCATAGGTGCCCCAGACCTCCCAAAGCGGGTCGCCATTGCCTTCCATCCGGTTCCAGGCATAGCCGTTCGACAGGACAGTCGCCGTGTCCCCTTCGAGAACGACCTGGTGATTGGTGCGCAGATGCAGGCTTGTCTTGCTGCCCTTGAGGTTGGCCGCCCAGGCGCCAATCAGGTCGTCGGAAGCGATGTTGGCCGCCGGCTGTCCGGAAAGGCTGCTGAAATCGGCAGTGGCCCGATCCGCGAAATAGCTGCGTGCAAGCTTCCAGTCCTGGGCGTCGACGGCCCGGTCGATGGCATCGGCAATGCGA
>NZ_RZPB01001244.1:0-1105 GCF_003998535.1 Mesorhizobium sp. M7A.F.Ca.AU.002.02.1.1
GCGCTACTCGACCGGGCGCCTCTATCTGAACTTCCCCGGCCATGGCGAAGGAGCGGACCTCGTACGCGACGCCTTGGGAGCCGAAGCCTATGGGAGGCTCGCCAAGATCAAGCACAGATACGATCCGGACAATCTGTTCCGCCTCAACCAGAACATCCTGCCAATGCACTAACGCACAATTCAAGTCGGCGTACGGTAGCGACTCTCGCCTGGGCATTTGCCAAGTCACGAACGGCTTACGATCATTCGCCGAAATCCGAGCTCCCCGCACGCGCTGGATGATGATCAGTCTTCGCAGCGCGAAACCGTGCTAGTTTTGGACTGCGGCTTCGTGCTTGAGGGGAACCGGCTTGAATAGCTCGCCGCCTACAACGTTCGTACTCAACGGCGTGACCGCCGACGTGAGTAGGGAGACCTTGCGCGACCAATTCAACAGGACAATCGCAGTTCGCCACCAGACCTTCGCGTACCTCGCCACCTTCTGGAGAACGCTGATCGCGTCATCACCAAGGACGAGTTGATGAAGGCGGTCTGGAACGGGCTAGCCGTCACCGATGACAGCCTGGTCCAATGCATTCACGAGATCCGTGCGGCGCTCACGACAGTCGCCAGGCCGTCGTGCAGACAGTGCCGAGGCGCGGTTACAGGTTGGTCCTTCCCTCAAATGCCGGACAAGAATGATTACAATTCTGGCGGCAGAATTGGCCGCCGAGGTCCGGCCGGCAGGCCAGGATGAGCGGAGCATTGCTGCACCTACCCCGGCCTACAGGCAGGTCCTTGATCGGCTACTGATAGAACATGCCGGTCGTCTCTTTGCGGCGTCGATGAGACAGTACTTGCGGAGTTTGCTGGCCCTGTGCAGACAATCGTTCACAGCTATGGATGCAAATCACACCTTCCAGAACGGCTTTTGAAGTTCCGCCTCGACGGCAGCCAGGGTGAGACCGACGTCGTCGATCCGCTGAGGCCCATCTTCCGCCAGTCGCTTCAGTTCCTCGCGATAGTACTTGCGCTCGCGCCAGACCGCGACCAGGCCGCGCAGGGCGAAGAGTCTCGCCCAGACCGATACCGGTTCAGTCGTCCACGTCGGCTGTTCGCTCCAGAG
>NZ_RZPB01001245.1:0-1104 GCF_003998535.1 Mesorhizobium sp. M7A.F.Ca.AU.002.02.1.1
ACCCAGATTTATCGGCGCTTCGGTCTCAACGATCGCCAGATCGAGATCGTCGCACACGCGACGCCGAAGCGCGACTACTACTGCCAGTCCCGGCGCGGCAACCGGCTGTTCGAGCTGAGCCTCGGTCCGATTGCGTTGGCGCTCTGCGCTGCGTCCTCGAAGTCGGACCAGGCGGCGATCGACCAGATCATTGCCGAGAGAGGCACAGATCAGTTCCTCAAGGCCTGGCTTGCCGATCGCGGACTCTCGTGGGCGGCCCACCTCATCCCCGATCTCACCAATGTCATCGACCATTCCGCGAAGGAGGTTTCCTCATGATGTCTATTCCTGCACGTTGCCGCATCCGGCGCATGGCCGCCGCCGGCGCATTGGTTGCCGCTGTTGCACTGTCATCGGTGCCGGCATTCGCATTCATCGTGTTCGATCCCAGGAATTACGCCGAAAACCTGCTTTCGGCCTCGCGGGCCCTTGAGCAAATTCAAAACCAGGTCACCTCGCTTCAGAACGAGGCGCAGATGCTGATCAACCAGGCGAAGAACCTCACTTCGCTGCCAACCTCCATGCTTGACCAGATCGAGGGCAATTTCTCGCAGATGAAGAGCCTGCTCGGCGAAGCCAACAAGCTCGCCTACAACGTCCAGGACATCGACAGTCAGTTTACGTCCGCTTATGAGAATTTTGGCACCGACCTTTCGAGCCAGCAGCTTGTCGATGGCGCGCGTGAGCGCTGGCGGACATCGGTGTCGGCTTTCGAGCACTCATTGAAGGCCGGTGCTGTTGCCGTGGACAATATCGACGGGACGCAGCAGCAAACCAGCGCGCTCGTCGACGCCAGCCAATCGGCGGTCGGCGTGCTGCAGGCAACGCAAGCCGGCAACCAGCTTCTCGCCGTGCAGGCAAGACAGGTCGCCGACCTCACCGCAATGCTGGCGGCGCAGGGCAGGGCTGCTGCGCTGGAGCAGGCAAGGACGGCCGCTGCACAGGAGCAGGCGCGAGAACAGTTCAGCCGCTTCATGACGGGCAGCAGATACACCGCGTCATCCGTCAAAATGTTCCACGACTGAGGCGGGTCATGGATCTCAAGATCGCCGCCCGGATAACAGC
>NZ_RZPB01001246.1:0-1101 GCF_003998535.1 Mesorhizobium sp. M7A.F.Ca.AU.002.02.1.1
GCCATCGCGGTAGGCGGTAAGGGCGGCGTCGGCGGGCGGGGTGGCGATGGCGGCACGGCGACCGTGACCACTACGATCGAAAGCAATATCATCACGCACGGGGTCAATTCGAACGGCATCACCGTCAATTCCAGCGGAGGGCGCGGCGGCAATGGCGGCTTGGGCGCTGCGATCGGTGCCGGCAAGGGTGGCAATGGCGGCAATGGCGGTTTCGGCGGTGACGCGAAAGGCGATAATGCCGGCTCCATTTCCACGGACGGGGCTTTCTCGAAGGGTATGCTTGTGCGGTCGGCGGGCGGCGTTGCCGGTGATGGTGCAAGTGGTTTCGGTATCGTGGGTAACGGCGGCAATGGGGGCGTGCCGACAATCGGCGGCAATGCCGAGGGGATAAATTCCGGGACCATCACAACTCGGGGAGATTTTGCCAGCGGCATGGTCGTGCAGTCGGTGGGCGGTGGCGGCGGCGACGGCGGTGGCGGTCTAGGTCTGTTCGGCGGTGGCGGCGCGGGTACGGATGGCAATGACGGCCGGGCAGCCACGGGGACCAACACCGGCAACATCACCACCAGTGGCCTGGGCGCCATCGGCATGCTGGTCGAGTCGGTGGGCGGCGGCGGCGGCGATGGCGGCGGCGCCATCGGTCTCGTGTCGATCGGTGGCAAGGCAAGCGGTGGCGGCCAGGGCGATACGGCGACCGGCAATATTGGCGGCGTCATCAAGACCGGCGTCGATGGAAACGGCGGCGACGGCGCGCATGGCATTCTGATCCAGTCGGTCGGCGGTGGCGGCGGCAATGGCGGCTACGCCATCGGCGTAGCGCCTGCAATTTCGGTCGCCATCGGCGGTGGCGGCGGCACTGGCGGCAAGGGTGGCGTGGTCAACGTCAATCAGGCCGGCAACGGTGTGACCGTCGAGACGAACGGCCGTTCCGCTAGCGGCATCATCGCACAGTCGATCGGCGGCGGCGGCGGCAATGGCGGCGGCGCCATTGCCATTGGCGGCCTGGTGGGTGTGTCGGTAGGCGGATCAGGCGATGCGGCGGGTGACGGCGACAAGGTGAATTACAACGTTGCGAACGCCAAGGTCACCACGCTCGGGGAC
>NZ_RZPB01001247.1:0-1100 GCF_003998535.1 Mesorhizobium sp. M7A.F.Ca.AU.002.02.1.1
ATGTAGAGGGTCGCGACCTGGCTGATCAGCAGGCCGGCAATGACGATCAGCAGCACCCAGACAGGCAAGGTCTGCGGCAGGAAACGTCTCATTCGGAGGTCGTCTCGGGCAGGAACTGGTAGCCGCCGCTGCGTACGGTCAGGATCAGCTTGGGCGTCTTCGGGTCGTCCTCCATCTTGCGCCGCAACCGGCTGACCAGGATGTCGATGCTGCGGTCGAAGGAATAGTCGCTGTCGCCGCCGGACAGTTCGATGAGCTGGTCGCGGGTCAGCACACGCTGCGCACTCTTGACGAAGGTCTGCAGCAGGTTGAATTCGGCCATGGTCAGCTCGACCCTGACATCGTCGGGTGCGATCAGCCGGCGCCGGGCACAGTCCATCGTCCAGCCGGCGAAGCGGTAGATCTGCTTGGTGGTGGCGCGCTTCGGCTCGGCGGCGCCATTGCGCCTGAGCACGGCCCGGATGCGCGCCAAAAGCTCGCGCGGGTCGAAGGGCTTGGGCACATAGTCGTCGGCGCCCATTTCCAGGCCGACGACGCGGTCGGTCGTCTCGGTGACGGCGGTCAGCATGATGATCGGCGTCGAATACTGGGCGCGCAGGTCGCGGCACAGCTCCAGCCCGCTTTTGCCGGGCAGCATCACGTCGAGGACGATGAGGTCCACCTGGACGCGCCGCAGGATGGTCTCCATCTCGATGCCGTCGGCGGCAACCGAGGTGTGCAGGCCCCGCTTCTGGAAGAATTCCTGCAGCAGGTCGCGGATGCCCTTGTCGTCGTCGACGATCAGTATGTGTGCATCGGATTTCACAGCAGCCCTGTCATTGTTGCCAAGCCCTTCTGTCTTTGATTGCCAAGCCCTTCGGTCGCAACCCACACGATAGAATTCAGGCCATATGTTGGCCAGTGGCTATGATGGGGTTCACGCCGGCTTTCTCAGACACACTCCAGAAACAAAATTCTACAGTTCAGAAAAACTCCTGAAAAATTTCAAAGGCATAACTGATCTCGTGGCGGTCAGGTCATCGGCTGCGACGCTAGTCTCCGGGTTTACGGATAAACCGATGCCAAGGTTGTCGATCAGTTTGTTGGGTGCGTTGCTGGGC
>NZ_RZPB01001248.1:0-1095 GCF_003998535.1 Mesorhizobium sp. M7A.F.Ca.AU.002.02.1.1
GAACAGGCGCGTGCCTTCCTCGATCGCCAGCACGCGGTCGACCATCTGCGAAACCGTCTGGCTCTCGATCGGCAGGCCGGTGGCCGGCGAATAGGGGATGCCGACGCGCGCAAAAAGCAGGCGCATATAGTCGTAGATCTCGGTGACGGTGCCGACCGTCGAACGCGGGTTCTTCGATGTGGTCTTCTGCTCGATGGAAATGGCAGGCGACAGGCCGTCGATCTGGTCGACGTCAGGCTTCTGCATCATTTCGAGGAATTGCCGCGCGTAGGCCGACAGGCTTTCGACGTAGCGGCGCTGGCCCTCGGCATAGATCGTGTCGAAGGCAAGCGATGACTTGCCGGACCCCGACAGGCCGGTCATGACAATCAGGCTGTCACGCGGCAGGTCGAGATCGACATTCTTCAGATTGTGTTCGCGCGCCCCGCGAATGGAAAGATATTTATGGTCGGCCATAGCCGGTCGCCGCCTCAGAATCTGGAATTTCCTGGAATGGCGGGTTTTCCCGGCCATCCCCTATGTAGGTAGTTTTGCCGCCACGTCGAGAGACGCCACAATTCCCGACAAAAGCGTTTAAGCGTCTTTCGCGTGAACGGGCAAGCGGAAAGAACAAAGGCCGAACACGCTCCTGACAAAGCTGTGCAAAAACTGACTTGTACGTAACCTCCCGGCGATCACGTTTTTCGGTAACCGGCTATTGATGGTTGACGCGGGCAACCCAGGAGCGCAGTCTCCGGAAGTCAACGAAGCCGGCCGTCTTTCGATGGCCTCGCCGCCCAAAGGCGGCCTGCGAGACGCCGCAGGCATTTGCGATTTGTGCTTCGAATTGACAACAATCGCAACGGACAGAGGAGCGGAGCTATGACGCCACCGGATCGTCCCCTAGGGTTCCAGTTGTCACTGGAGCCGCGGCAGGCATAAGTGCCAGGGTTTAGCGTCTGCGCCACCCGGCAAACCGTGACCTGCCATATCCCCTAAAAATCAGAGACTGCTAGTCGGATCGTCGGCCGAACGCCGCGGTGCATCCGAAATCAAACGCCGGCAGTACACTCCCGGCAAAGTTGGATTTGAGATCCAGAAGGCCCCGTCCGTTTG
>NZ_RZPB01001249.1:0-1086 GCF_003998535.1 Mesorhizobium sp. M7A.F.Ca.AU.002.02.1.1
GATTGACCCCGTGCGGCCATCGCCGCACAGTTCATGTCGTCAAGATCGCGGAGAAAGACATGTCCGAAACCTTCAAAGCCATCCTCGTTTCGCGTGACGCCGAGAAAAAGCAGTCGGTCGCCGTGACCGATCTCACCGAGGCCGACCTGATGGAAGGCGATGTCACCGTCGCGGTCGAGGCAACGACGGTGAACTACAAGGATGGCTTGGCGATCACAGGCAAGGCGCCGGTGATCCGCCGCTGGCCGCTGGTGCCGGGCATCGATTTCGCCGGCACCGTCATTTCGTCCTCGCATCCCGACTGGCGCGCCGGAGACAAGGTCGTGCTGAATGGCTGGGGCGTCGGCGAAACCCATTTCGGTGCCTATGCAGGCCGTGCCCGCGTCAAGGGCGACTGGCTGGTGCCGCTGCCGCAAGGCATCAGCCCGCATGACGCGATGGCCGTCGGCACCGCAGGATATACCGCCATGCTCTGTGTCATGGCACTGGAGCGGCACGGCATCCTGCCCGATCGCGGCCCGGTGGTGGTGACGGGGGCAGCCGGCGGCGTCGGCTCGGTCGCGGTCTCCATCCTGTCCAGCCTCGGCTACCATGTCATTGCTTCCACCGGCCGCAATGCCGAAAGCCCCTTTCTGATGGACCTTGGCGCCGCCGAGGTGATCTCGCGCGAGGAGCTTGCCCAGCCGGCCAAGCCGCTGGCCAAGGAGCGCTGGGCCGGCGGTATTGACGCTGTCGGCAGCCACACGCTGGCCAATGTGCTCTCGATGACCTCCTATGGCGGCGCGGTCGCCGCCTGCGGCCTGGCCGGCGGCATGGACCTGCCGGCCAGCGTCGCGCCCTTCATCCTGCGCGGTGTCTCATTGCTCGGCATCGATTCAGTGATGGCGCCGAAAGCAGTCCGCCTCGAGGCATGGCGCCGCATCGGCACCGACCTCGATCTGCAGAAGCTCGCCAGCCTGTCCAGCACCATCGGGTTCGACGGCATCGTCGATGCCGCGCGCGATATCGTCGAGGGCAAGATCCGCGGCCGCGTCGTCGTGGATATGTGACTCCGCCCAACTGCCGGAAGGGCGGATGCAATCGCCA
>NZ_RZPB01000124.1:0-11522 GCF_003998535.1 Mesorhizobium sp. M7A.F.Ca.AU.002.02.1.1
GCGCTTGGCAACACGCTGAAGGAAGGCGACAGCCTCAGGTGGCTATCGCGCTTCGCCTATCTGTTGGGCGACCGCCCGGCAGCCGACCTGTTCGGCGCCCAGGCGGTCGCGTTGCTGGAGGCAGTTCCCGCCAGTGCCGAACTTGCCATGGCCTATTCGAACCTTTCGCAGCTGGCGATGCTGGCCGAGAGGCTCGACGAGACCCTGTCGCTGGGCGGCAGGGCGATCGAGCTTGCCGAGCAGCTGGACCGGCAGGATGTCGTTTGTCACGCGCTCAACAATGTCGGCGCCGCCGAGCAGTGGCTGGATCTGGCCAGCAGCCGGCTGCATCTCGCCCGCAGCCTTGAAATCGCGCTGGAGCAGAATTTTCAGGAGCACGCCGCGCGTGCCTTCACCAATTGCGCCTGTGGCGAGATCAACCAATTGGGCTACAGCCAGGCTCAATCCTTCCTTGATCGCGGCATCGACTATTGCGTCGAGAACGATCTGGCGACTTGGCGTGACTATATGCGTGGGGTTCGGGCACAGTTGTTGTTGCGTCAGGGATACTGGAACGAAGCCGCCGCCGAGGCTCTGGATGTCATAAGCAATGACCAGGCGACGGCGCTGGTCCGCTATCCCGCTTTGGTGGCCCTGGTGAAACTGCGTCTTCGGCGCGGAGATCCTTCGGCCGAGCCACTGCTGGCGGAAATGAATCGGTTCCTGGAAAGGGGAGCCGAATTGCAGCGGCTGTTGCCGTACGCCGCCATCGTCGCCGAGCAGGCATGGCTCGGCGAGGCGGAAATCGCCGAGGCGCTGCGGCTGATCGACCTTGCCGAGACCCTGTCGCCGACGCGGGCTATGTTTGCCGAACTGGCCAGCTGGCGCCAGATCCTCTCCGCCGGTAGCGACGCGGGGGATACGGCCGGCATGGCCGCGCCGTACCGAATGCTCCTGGCTGGCGACTGGCAAGGGGCGGCCGCGGTCTGGGCGGATCTCAACGCACCTTATGAACGTGCGCTCGCGCTCGCCCAGGGCGATGAGCCGGCGCAGCGTGCGGCACTCGAGATATTCGAGACCCTTGGAGCCAAGCCGGTTGCGAGCCATGTGCGCGAAATCATGCGGCGCAACGGCGTCATTCGCATCGCCCGGGGGCCGCGCCAGACCACGCGCGCCAACAGCGCCGGCCTGACCCAACGCCAGATGGAAGTGCTGCAACTGATCGAGCGCGGCTTCTCCAACAAGCGGATCGCAGAGCATCTGACCATTTCACCAAAAACCGTCGATCACCATGTCTCCGCGGTTCTGGGTAAGCTGGATGCCATCTCGCGTGGCGAGGCCACAGCTGCCGCGCGCGATTCCGGGCTGATCTGAAAGCAGCCCTTCCTGAGAAAGCCCATGGCGCTTTGCGTCAAAGAGATGGAGCGGATCAATCGTAGGTCAGGTCGGTCGCCTTGCCGCCGAACACCCGGTAGGCATAGAAGGAATAGAAGATGATGATCGGCAGCACCACCACGGTGCCGGCCAGGATGATGGCCAGGCTTTCCGGTGCCGAGGCTGCCTGCCAGATGGTCAGGCGATCCGGCACCACGAACGGGTAGAACGACCAGGCGAGGCCGGCAAAGCCAAGCGCGAAGATGGCCGCCAGCGTCAGGAACGGCGTCAGTGAATGGCGGTCGTCGGGCTTCGGCAGATGGAAGGTCTGCCGCCACAGCCACAGAAACAGCAGCGCCGACAGGATCGGCAGCGGCGACAGATAAAGCATCTCCGGCCAGACGAACCATTTGTCGAAGATGCGCGGGCTGGCGAAGGGCGTCGCCAGCGACACCGCGGCCATGCCGAGTGCGGTCAGCACCAGCGTCGTGCGCAGCCAGCGCACCGCCTTCTTCTGCAGCTCGCCTTCGGTCTTGTAGATCACCCAGGCGGCACCCATCGCCGCGTAGGCGGCGGCAAGGCAGAACGCCACCAGCACGCCGAACGCCATGCCGCCGAGGCCGACATCGAGGCCGAGCACATAGACACCCAGCATGTAGCCCTGCGCCAGTGAGGCGATGAGCGAACCCAGGAAGAAAATACGGTTCCAGCGATGCTTCCGGCCAGCTGGCACCTTGGCGCGGAAATCGAAGGCAACGCCGCGCAGGATCAGCCCGAGCAAAAGCACGAAGACCGGAATGTAGAGCGCCGTCAGGATGACGCCATGCGCCAGCGGGAAGGCGACCAGCAGCAGGCCGACGGCCAGCACCAGCCAGGTTTCGTTGGCGTCCCAGAACGGGCCGATCGCGGCAATCATCGTATCCTGTTCGGCGTCTTCGGCGGCGGCGAACAGGATGCCGATGCCGAGATCGAAACCGTCGAGAATGACGTAGATCAGGATGGCGAGGCCCATCAGGCCGGCGAAGATGAGGGGAAGCGCGGTTGGCCAGTCGAAGCTCATCTTCTTCTCCTACTCGCCAGCCGCCGGCTGTGACATGGCGGCGTTCATGACGCCCGGCAGCGGCGATGAATCGCCGTCCTTCGCCGCCTTCAGCGCCAGGTGCACCAGCACGCCGAGATAGGCGATCAGCAAAAGCACATAGAGAACGAGGTAGGTCGCCAGCGTCAGCGCGACATGGCTGCCCGCCACCGGGCCGACCGCGTCTGCCGTTTTCAGCACGCCCGTCACCAGCCAGGGCTGGCGGCCGATTTCGGTGGTGTACCAGCCGGCCAGCGTCGCCAGCCAGCCCGACAGCGCCATCGGTACCATCAGCATGGCGAGCGGCTTCGGCAGGCTGTGCCGGCGCTTGAGGAAGAAGGCCGCCGACCATGAGACGAGCAGCATCGATATGCCTGTGCCGACCATCACGCGGAAACCCCAGAACACCGGAAAGACCGGCGGATGGTTGCCGGGATAATCGTTCAGTCCCGGCACGACACCGCTGGTCGAGTGCCGCAGCACCAGGCTGGCGCCGTCGGGAATGGCGATCTCGAATTTGTTTTCCTTCGCGGCCTCGTCGGGCAGGGCGAAGAGCACCAGCGGCACATTGGGGCCGGTGTTCCAGTTGGCCTCCATGGCGGCGATCTTCTGCGGCTGGTGCTCCAGCGTGTTCAGCCCATGCTGGTCCCCGGCGAAGATCTGAATCGGGATCAGGATCGCGGCCGTGAAGACGCCGGTGCGCAGCGCCTTCCACATCGATTCCGAACGGTCGCCGGTGAGATAGCGCAGCGCCGACAGGCCAGCGACCAGGAACGACACCGTCAGCCCGGACGCCAGCAGCATGTGGGTCAGCCTGTAGGGCATCGACGGGTTGAAGATGATTGCCCACCAGTCGACCGCATGCGCCACGCCGTCGCGCATCTCGAAGCCGGCCGGCGTCTGCATCCAGGAATTGAGCGCGATGATCCAGAACGCCGAGACGGTGGTGCCGCCGGCGACAAGCACCGTCGCCAGTGTGTGGATGCGGTTGGAAACGCGGCGGAAGCCGAACAGCATGATGCCGAGGAAGGCCGCTTCGAGGAAGAAGGCGGTGAGAATCTCGTAGGCCAGCAGCGGCCCGGCGATGTTGCCGACCTTTTCCATGTAGCCCGGCCAGTTGGTGCCGAACTGGAAGCTCATGGTGACGCCCGAAACCACGCCCATGGCAAAGGACAGCGCGAACACCTTCACCCAGGTGAAATAGGCGCGCATCCAGGCGGAATCGTTGGTCGCGTTGTAGCGCAGCTTGAAGAACAGCAGCACCCAACCCAGCGCAATGGTGATCGTCGGAAATAGAATGTGGAATGAAATATTCGCGCCGAACTGGATACGCGAAAGTATGAGCGGGTCCATGATGGGCTCCGGCTGCTGCAAATACTCGCGAAGAATAGGCCCGAAGCGAGTTCAGGTCAAAGCGGCGTCCTGCCGCGAGGCTGAACGCCACAGGACAATTTTGCCGGTTGCATGCCGCGCAACTCCGGGCCTGTGCGCCGCACCTGCAATGGCCGGCCGGCAACGATTGTCGAGAACTGTCAGCAGGGCATTGACTTGCGGTTGCAAGCACCGACATTCGGCCTATATCAGGGGACCTCTTCAAGCAGCCGTTTTCATCCATGCCTTCCATCCTGTCCATTTCCGGGGTCTCCAAGACCTACGCCACCGGTTTTACCGCGCTCAAGGAAGTCAATCTCGACATTCAGCGCGGCGAAATCTTCGCGCTGCTTGGGCCCAATGGCGCCGGCAAGACGACGCTGATCTCGATCGTCTGCGGCATCGTCAACCGCTCGTCGGGCACCGTCACCGTCGACGGCCACGACATCAACAAGGATTATCGCGCCGCGCGCGGTCTGATCGGGCTTGTGCCGCAGGAACTGACCATCGATGCCTTCGAGAGCGTCTGGGCGACGGTCAATTACAGCCGTGGCCTGTTCGGCAAGCCGGCCAACCACGGCTTTGTCGAGAAGGTGCTGCGCGATCTCTCACTGTGGGACAAGAAGGATGCCAAGGCGATCACCCTGTCGGGCGGCATGAAGCGCCGGCTGATGATCGCCAAGGCGCTGTCGCATGAGCCGCGCATCCTGTTCCTCGACGAGCCGACCGCCGGCGTCGACGTCGAGCTGCGCCAGGACATGTGGGCGATGGTGCGCCGGCTGCGCGAGGACGGCGTCACCATCATCCTCACCACGCACTATATCGAGGAAGCCGAAGCGATGGCCGACCGCGTCGGCGTCATCAACCGCGGCGAGATCATCCTGGTCGAGAACAAGGCCGAACTGATGCGCAAGCTCGGCCGCAAGCGGCTGGTGCTGGAACTGCGCAATCCGCTGACGGCCATTCCCGAGGCGCTCTCGCGCTATGCGCTGGAATTGTCGCCCGATGGCGGGCAGCTGACCTACACCTATGACAACCAGGCCGAGCGGCCCGGCGTCGCCTCGTTGATGCGCGATCTCGAGGCCGGCGGCATCCAGTTCCGCGATATCGACACGCAAAACTCTTCGCTCGAGGAGATCTTCGTCAATCTGGTGAGGAGGGAGCCATGAACCTTCGCGCAGTATGGGCGATCTACCGGATGGAAATGGCACGTGCTTTCCGCACCGTGCTGCAGAGCATCGTCTCGCCGGTCATCTCGACGTCGCTGTATTTCGTCGTCTTCGGCTCGGCCATCGGCTCGCGCATCACCGAGATCGACGGCATCAGCTACGGCGCCTTCATCGTGCCGGGTCTGATCATGCTGTCGCTGTTGACGCAGTCGATCTCCAACGCCTCCTTTGCCATCTATTTCCCGAAATTCGTCGGCTCGATCTACGAGCTTCTGTCGGCGCCGGTCTCCTATCTGGAGATCGTCATCGCCTATGTCGGCGGTGCCGCGACCAAGTCGATCATCCTCGGCCTGATCATCCTGGCCACCGCCTCGCTGTTCGTGCCGCTCACCATCCTGCATCCGTTCTGGATGCTCGCCTTCCTGGTGCTGACGGCGGTGACCTTCAGCCTGTTCGGCTTCATCATCGGCATCTGGGCGAAGAGTTTCGAGCAGCTGCAACTGGTTCCGCTGCTGATCATCACGCCGCTGACCTTCCTCGGTGGCAGCTTCTATTCGATCAACATGCTGCCCGAGGTCTGGCGCACGATCACGCTGTTCAACCCGGTCGTCTATCTGATCAGCGGTTTCCGCTGGAGCTTCTACGGCAAGTCCGACGTCTCGGTCGGCGTCAGCCTCGGCATGACGGTCGTCTTCCTGCTGATCTGTATAACGATCGTCGCCTGGATCTTCAGGACAGGGTATCGGTTGAGGAATTGACGGCAGAACGCCGCCAGGTCTGTTGAGATTCAGGTCAGGCCGAGTCGAAAATGGCGGATTCCGAGAACCGGAGCGGAGCGTACTTTTCGTACGTGAGCACCGGAAGCGCAGGAAGCCGCCATTTGCAGGCCGGCCTCACCTGAATATCGATACATCTAGATCGCCTTGACCAGCCGCAGCAACCCCAGCATCTCGACATACGTCCCCTTGCGGAAAGCGATGTAGACCGGCTCCTCGACACCGTGGAAGCGGCGCTTGAAGGCCGCCTGGCCCTGCAGGTTGAACCTGCGGCGATTGACCCAGGGCGAATCGTAGGCGCGCTGGAAGGCATTGCGCCAGAAATCGCTTTCGGCAAAGCCGCTTGGCCCGATATCGAGCATCGGCGACAGGCCGAGCGTGACCACCGAGATGCCCTCTTCGCGAAAACGATCGACGGCGAATTTGGTCAGGCCGACCTCGGCATGCGGCGAAGCGTCGATATGCTTGCGCTTGAAGGCCGTCGTGTAGCCGATGACCTTTCCGTTGCGGCACAGCGGGTCGAAGTCGAGCAGAGCGACCAGTCCGCCGTCGGGACCGTGCAGGACGAAACGGCGCATGTCGGTGCCGAGATGGTCGGCAAAGTTGCGGTTGAGAAAGCCCATCTCCCAGCGCTTGACGATGCGGTCGCCGCGCCAGTTTTCCGAAAGCCGGGCAATTTCATCCAGAAAAATCGTGCGCTTGTCCTCGTCGAACGAAAAGCCTTTCTTCAGCAGCCAGCGCTCGGAGTAGCGCACGGTCTCGTTGCGCTTCCCGGAAAAATCATGCTCGGGCAGGGTGAGGCGGGTGTCGATGCCGAGGCGATTGACCTTGTAGCCAAGGCCGGCCAGCACGCGTGCGGTGTCCTCGCCGACCTGCACGAACCACGGGCTGCCGGCGGTCTCGACGAAGCGCTTGATGTAATCGGCCCGACGCGCCGGAGCCGCCACCGGGTCGCCGAGCGCGAAATGGTGCTTCATCTTGGTACCGAAGGCGATGTAGCCGTCGGCGTCGCCGAAATAGGAGAGCTTGCCTTGCACGGCGGTGGAATAGGCGAGCGAGAAGTCGCCATAGCGGCGCACCAGTGCCAGGCGTTCGACATGGGTCAGCGCCTGCCGCTCGACCTCGGGCGCGGCGGCCTCAAGGATCTTGTCGAAATAGAACCGCAAGGAGGGCATGGTCGAGATTCCGCGTGCCGCCTACAGCGCCGGCCGTCCAGGACGCGCCAAGGTGCTGTAACACTTTGATTCTGCGCATGACTCGAAAATCGGAGTCGATTTCGGGCATGCGCGTGGGGATAACCGAGACCCGCCAGCCACCCCGAGCCTCGAATCAATCACATTGCCGCGACCTGATTACCGTTGATATCGCGCATATGCCATATAGAGCGCAACCGCGGCCCGGCGTACGGAGCTAATTCGCATCGCTCGAAATTTCGGCCGCGGTTTGCTGCAGGGATCCTGCGCGGGATCAAACGGTTACAGCGTCCTGCCAGCCTGGCGTCGAACGGGATTCGAGTGAATGACTGATACGACAATCAGATCGGTTGTGGATCTGCCGGCCAAGGTCGAGCCGGCAATCGTCGTCGGCGCCGGTGCTGCCGGGCTGGCCGTCGCGCACGCCTTGATGAACGCCGGCGTGCCGACGGCGATCCTGGAAAAGGAAAGCCGGTTGGCTGAGCCATGGCACCGGCGGCACCAGCAATTGCATCTCAACACCCACCGCGATCTTTCTTCGCTGCCTGGTCTCCCCTATCCACCCGGCACCCCCGCCTTTCCGCACCGGACGGTCGTCATCCGCCACATGAATGATTTCAGGGAGGAAAACCGGCTGCCGGTGCAGTTTGGCGTCGCTGTCGAAGAGATTGCCTTCAAGGGCGATCACTGGGCGGTACGGACCAGCGCTGGCCTGCGGCTGGCCCGCAATGTCGTCGTCGCCACCGGCCGCGACAGGCAGCCGTTCATTCCCGAATGGAAAGGCATGAAGGATTTCGTCGGGCGCATCATCCATTCGGCGGATTTCGGTGACGCACAGGCCTATGCGGGCCAGAAAGTGCTGGTCGTCGGCGCTGGCAATTCGGGTTTCGATGCGCTCAATCATCTGGCCGGCATAGACACGGCCGCCATCTGGCTGTCGGCCCGCAGCGGTCCCGCCCTGCTGCCCAAGCGCATCGGCAAGATCGCCGTGCACCGGCTTTCGCCGTTCATGGCTCGCTTGCCGTTGCGGGTCGCCGACGCGGTGATGTCGGCGACGCAGCGCCTGGCTTTCGGCGACCTGACCAAATTCGGCCTGCCGCCCGCGCCTGCGGGCGGCGCCAGCCGCCTGACCTCGGATTACACCGCGATCGCCGCCGACGACGGCGCCGTCAGCGCCATAAAGGCCGGCAAGATCACCGTCGTACCTGGCATAAGGGAATTCACCCGTGACGGCGTGATCCTGGCCGATGGCAGCCTGATCTATCCTGACATCGTCATTGCCGCGACAGGCTACCGCACCGGGCTGGAGCCGATGGTCGGCAAGCTCGGCGTGCTCGACGCCAAGGGCGTTCCGCTCTTCAACGGCGGGCAAGCCGATCCGAAATTGCCCGGTCTGTGGTTCACCGGCATGCGGCCGAGCATTCGCGGCTGCTTCGCCAATGCCGGTATCCTGGCCAAGGCGATCGCCAAACGGATTGCAGGGTCGGCCTCGCACCAACCCGGCGCATCACGCTGATTTGGGTTCCAGCCGCCGGAAACCGACGGCCTCCATCAGCATGTCCTCTTCCTCCATGCCGGCATTGTGCAGGGCGAGCAGGTTAAGCGCGATTTCCCGCGCGTCGGCGGAATCGGGATGTGCCTCGCGCCGCCGGCAGGCCTCGTCGAACACGCGCTGCAGCTTGGCGATATCGGCTGGCTTGAGCAAGCCACGGTCATAGACGGACTTCGACATGGCGATCTCCTGATAAAGACCTAGGGCGCCATGTTTAAATTGCCAATCTTTCCCGAGGCTTGACCGACTTCACCCCATGCCGCGACTTCAAAGGGCGGCAGCGGTGCAAATCTGCTCCGCTGCTGCGCCCCATGCTGGAGGGCAATCAGACCGCGATCTTGCCGCCGCCCTGTCTGGTGATGGCGACCACCGACGGCCGCACCGGCATGTCGGGCTTGAAGTCGGGCCAGCGCGTCGACAGATCCTCATAGTAGGACGGGCGGCCGAACGCTTCCCAGTCCTCGCCGCCATCGCCCGGATGCTGGACGGCGACGAAGGCGGTCTGGTCGTCGGGCGCAAACAGCGGACCGCACATTTCGGCGCCGATCGGCACGCGGAAGAACAGTTTCGAGGTCGCCCGCGCCACCCCTTCCGTGTCCACCGCCCACAGACCATCCGTGCGGCCGGTGGCTTTCGGGCCCTGGCCGTCGGTCGCGACCCAGAGACGCCCGGCCGAATCGACCGCGCAATTGTCGGGCATGCCGAACCAGCCATTGGCCGTCGTTGCCGTCGAGAAGGTGGCGCCGACATCGGCAACCGCCGGATCACCGCATTTCAGCAGCACTTCCCACTTGCCCTTGGCGGCGGTGAAATCACCGCCGTCCTCGGCGATCTCGATGATGTGGCCAAAGGCGTTTTCGGCGCGGGGGTTGGCGGCGTCTACCTGGTCGGCCTTGCGCTTCGAATTGTTGGTCAGCATGACATAGACCTTGCCGTTGATGGCATTGGGCTGGATGTCTTCGGGGCGGTCCATCTTGGTGGCACCGAGCAGGTCGGCGGCGCGGCGCGTCTCGATCAGCACGTCGGCCTGGCCAGTGAAACCGTTTTCAGCCGTCAGCGGTCCCTGGCCGAAGACGATCGGCAGCCATTCGACCGTGCCATCTTCGGCGAACCTGGCGACATGCAGCGTGCCATCATCGAGCAGGTCCCTGTTGGCGGCATGATCGTTCGGATCGAACGCGGCCTTGGTCACGAACTTGTAGACATAGTCGAAGCGCTCGTCGTCACCGAGATAGAAGACGACGCGGCCGTCCCTGGCGACAATCGATTCGGCGCCCTCATGCTTGAAGCGGCCCATGGCCGTGCGCTTCCTCGGCGTCGAGGTCGGGTCGTTGACATCGACCTCGACGATCCAGCCGAAGCGGTTGGCCTCATTGGGCTCCTTGGCGAGGTCGAAACGTTCGTAATGCGCCGCCCATTCATAGGCGCCTTCGGGAATGCCGAGACGCTTGTAGTTCGCGGCTTCCTTGTGGCCTTCCGGCAACTCGCCGGAGAAATAGCCATGGATGTTCTCCTCGGCCATCACATAGGTGCCCCAGGGCGTGACGCCGCCGGCGCAATTGTTGAACGTGCCGAACACCTTGGTGCCGGACGGATCGGCATTGGTCTTGACGCGGTCATGGCCGGCAACCGGACCGGCCAGCGCCATTTCGGTGTTGGAGGTGATGCGGCGATTGAGCTTGCCGTCGCGCACCACCTGCCATTTGCCTGATGTCTTGCGGATCTCGACGATGGTGCCGCCGTGAGCTGCCATCTCGACATCGACCTGCTCCTTCGAGAGGGGTGCGACTTCGGCCGACTTCTTGCCGTCCTTCTCGACGATTTTCACGATGCCCGGGAACATCAGATGCGGATTGGTGTATTCGTGGTTGACCACCAGCAGGCCATGTTCGGCCGAGCCGTCGATGGGGATGTAGCCGACATAATCGTTGTTGTAGCCGAACTGTTTCGCCTGGGCCTCGGCCGACTGTTTCGTCGGGTCGAAGTCGGGCGAATCGGCAAACAGCGGATCGCCCCAGCGCAGCAGTACATCGGCATCGTAACCCGGCGCGACGTGGTGCTTGTCGTCGATGCCGGCCTCGAGTTCGTCGAACGTGAAGGCCGAGCCTTCAGCGGCCCGGGCCTCGTCGGCGCTGATCAGCGCCAGCGGGCTGACGGTGGCGGCGATGGCCGAGACAGCCAGCGAACCCTTGAGGAAGCCGCGGCGCGAGAACCGCGCGGCGATGATCTCGCCCATGGTGCGGTTGTCGGAAGCGTTGATGGCCGGGCCGTCGTTTTCCTCGAGCAGGCTGGTGCGGAATCGGGTGTCGGGGGAGCGAAGGTCAGTCATGGCTTGCCTCTGGCTGTTGGATTGGCTGGAGCGTGGGTACCTGTTTGACCCCCTTATAATCGCCGGATCACATTTTCGTGACATCGGGAGACCTTTCAGACGCGACAGGCATTGCGCGCAGCGCTGGCTAAGCATTCCCGCAGACCGGAACTGCTCCAGAATCGCCGGTTCGAGATGAAAGGAGACCTTAGGCGGCATCTTGGCCGCGCATCCTGCGACGGCGGACGACATCAGTCGTTTGCAAAAAACAGATCAACGGGCAACTGCACCCTCGACAAGTCACCTCCGCCGCCCCCGGCGGAGGTGACTTGATGTTCGGCGTCTGCGGTCGTCAGGCATCGGGAAAGCCAGTCTCCCGTTTAGCGATGGCGGTCACGGCGCCGTTCATGCGAAGCTAATGTAGCATATACTTGGGACTTTAGTCCAACCTTGCGCTTGCAATGGTCCTGGTTGACAACCGCAACGGTCGGAGGTCGCTTCCGGGCGCCGCGTCTTTCGGCAATGTTGGTTGCACTGCAACGTTGGGGTGGGGCGCGCCGGGCTCAGTCGTCGGAGATCAGAATGCACAGATCGGTCACGACCCGTTGTTGCCGGCTGGCGCTCAAATCGGCAGCGGCGCTGGTGTTGACGATTGCGCCCTATCAAATTGTCCTGGACGGCTCCGTTTCCGGCATCCACACCGTCAGCGCATACGCCAAGGG
>NZ_RZPB01001250.1:0-1074 GCF_003998535.1 Mesorhizobium sp. M7A.F.Ca.AU.002.02.1.1
GCTCTATGGATTGCAAAAGCGCGTCCGAAGCCGAGCGCACTTGCGATTGCGACGAGGGCGTCCAGTGCCCGAACGACAGGAACCCGATTTTCTTCATAATCATGCGATATAAGGATGCGCGTCAGGCTTCAATGCAAAAGAGATTTTTTGGCGCCCGGATCAAGGCTCATGCATCGCTATTCTCGAAGGCGCCAATGCCTTGTGCGATCAGGTTGGTCGCCATCACCAGCGAGACGATTGCCCCGGAATTGAAGACGACGACCCACCATTTTCCGCCGGTCAGGAAGCCATAGCCGTCGGCGACGGCCAGTCCCCAGTCGGCCGATGGCGGCTGAATGCCGAGGCCGAGAAAGCTCAGCGTCGCGATCGAGAAGAACGCGTAGCCCAGCCTTGTGACGAGTTCGATGAGGATCGTTTCCCTGATGTTGGGCAGGATCTCCAGGAACATGATGGCGAGCGGGCCTTCACCGCCAAGCCGCGCGGCGCTGACATAGTCGCGCTGCTTCTGCTCACGCACGGCGGCGCGAACGGTGCGCGCCACCAGCGGCGCGTAGGCGATGCCGATCACCAGGATGACGGTCAGGTTCGACGGGCCGATCGCCACCAGCGTCATGGTGACGAGAACGATGAACGGAAACGCCATCAGCGTATCGAGCAGCCGCGCGCCGATGGCATCAGTGAGGCCCTCGAAATAGCCGAGCACCAGGCCGATGATGCTGCCGGCGGCAACCCCGGCCAGCGTCGCCAGCGGCGCAACCAGCAGGATGTCGCGCGAACCGACGATGATGCGGGACAGCACATCGCGGCCGAGCTGATCGGTCCCGAACCAGTGCAGCGCATCGGGCGGCGTCAGCGTCGCCAGGAAATCCTCGGCATAGGGATCGTAGGGAACGAAGAGGTTGCCTGCTATGGCGCAAGCGACCCAGAACAAAAGCAGCAGCAATCCGACCACGACCGACGGCGGCAATCCGGCGAAAGCACTGCGAATCCGGCGCACTGCCGAAAAGCCCGCCACGGCGCGCTGCAGTGCGGGAAACTCGGCCAGATCCGTCATGGCGAGGTCCGGCGGCGTTG
>NZ_RZPB01001251.1:0-1062 GCF_003998535.1 Mesorhizobium sp. M7A.F.Ca.AU.002.02.1.1
ACCGGGTGCTCGACCTGCAATCGTGTATTCATTTCAAGGAAATAGAAGTTCTTGTCCTTGTCGACGATGAATTCGACCGTGCCGGCGCTCTGGTAGTCGACGGCCTTGGCCAGCGCCACAGACTGCTCGCCCATGGCCTTGCGTGTCGCGGCGTCCAGGAATGGCGACGGCGCCTCTTCGGCGACCTTCTGGTTGCGTCGCTGGATCGAGCATTCGCGCTCGCCGAGATAGAGCGCGTTGCCATGCGCGTCGGCCAGCACCTGGATTTCGATGTGGCGCGGATCGACGACGAATTTCTCGATGAAGAGACGATCGTCGCCGAACGAACTCTTGGCTTCCGAGCGCGCGCGGTCGAAGCCATCGCGCACTTCGGCTTCGCTCCAGGCGATGCGCATGCCCTTGCCGCCGCCGCCGGCCGAAGCCTTGATCATCACGGGATAACCGATTTCGCCGGCGATCTTTTCGGCATGATCGGCATTCTCGATGACGCCGAGCCAGCCGGGCACGGTGGAAACCTTGGCGGCGTTGGCGAACTTCTTCGATTCGATCTTGTCACCCATCGCCTTGATCGCCTTGGGCTTCGGGCCGATGAAAATGATGCCTTCCGCTTCCAGCGCCTCACAGAAGGCCGCCCGCTCGGACAGGAATCCGTAGCCGGGGTGCACGGCCTGGGCTCCCGTCTCCTTGCACGCGGCGATGATCTTTTCAGGGACGAGATAGCTCAGCGCGGCTGGCGAAGGCCCGATATGCACCGCCTCGTCGGCCATCTCGACATGCACGGCGTCGCGATCGGCATCGGAATAGACCGCGACGGTGGCAATGCCCATCTTGCGCGCCGTCTTGATGACGCGGCAGGCAATTTCGCCGCGATTGGCGATCAGGATCTTGGTGAACATGCGAAATGTCATCCCTCGGGTCGGCCGTTCCTTTTATGGCCTGTGCTTGCAGGGTCAAGCCGACCATGCAATTCACTGCCTTTCAATCGACTTGCGATTCCAATTCATCGCTGTGGCCCAGTCGGGGAGCCAGCTGCCAGTTGATCGTGTCGGCAAAACCTGAAAC
>NZ_RZPB01001252.1:0-1062 GCF_003998535.1 Mesorhizobium sp. M7A.F.Ca.AU.002.02.1.1
CGGGTCAAGGATCAGAAAAGTCGAGGTGCTCATCCCCGCCGGCATCGCGAAGACGACGACGAAGGAAGTGACCAGCATCGCCCAGACATAGAGCGGGATCTTGTCCAGCGACATGCCGGGGGCTCGCTGCTTGAAGACCGTGACGATGGTCGCCACCGCGACGGCCAGTGACGACACTTCGGTATAGGTGATCATCTGCGCCCAGACGTCAGCCCGCTTGCCCGGTGCGAATTCGGGGCCGGACAGCGGTACGTAGGCGAACCAGCCCACATCAGGGGCCATGTTGAGGGCGAAGGACACCCAGGCGAAAGCGCCGCCCGAGACGTAGACCCAGTAGCTGAACGCGTTCAGGCGCGGAAACGCGATGTTGCGGGTGCCGACCATCAGCGGCACCAGGTAGATCCCGGTCGCCTGCATGATGGGCACGGCGAACAGAAACATCATCGTAACGCCATGCATGGTGAACAGCTGATTGTAGAGGTCGGGCCCGATCAGCCCGCGTTGCGGTCCAGAAAGCTGGATGCGCATGACGACAGCGTTGAGGCCGCCAAGACCAAGGAACACGAAAGCGGTGATCAAATAGCGTCGTGCGATCACCTTGTGATCGACGCTCGACAAGGCTCCGACGATGCCGGATGGCGTCCGCCAGGTGCGCTCGAGCCAGCGATGCAGGCCGGCATCATCCATGCCGGTGTCGCGCGGTCCGTCATGCTCGGGCGCGATGTCGCCTTTTGCAGATACCTTGCGCTCCGGCGGCAGGTCGCGTTGGCTTGTGAGATCCGCGCTGCTCATTTCAGACCCTCGAGATAGGCGACCACGGCATTGAGCTCATCGCCGCTGAGCTCCACCACCGGCATGTGGGAGCCGGGCTTGATGCCTTGCGGGTCGGCTATCCAGGCGGCGAGATTGCCGCGGCTCATCGTCAAGGTCCCGGCAGCGAGCGTCTGCCGGCTGGCTATGTGGGTGAGATCGGGAGCCACCGTTCCGCCGGCCGGCGTCCCCCCGATCCTGTGACACATCACGCAGGGGCGTTTGAGGAACAGGTCCGCACCGACCTTGGCT
>NZ_RZPB01001253.1:0-1062 GCF_003998535.1 Mesorhizobium sp. M7A.F.Ca.AU.002.02.1.1
GCGGCTTCTACCAGACCTTCATGCGCTGGACGCTGGAAGGTGACCGCGACGCGCACAAATTCACCATCGCCAACGCCTTCAAGGACCTGACCTATCTGGAATCGATGGCGGGTGCGGCCGGCATTGCCAACCCGCTCGGCAACGCCACCAAGAACGCCTTCGCCGGTGCCCACGCAACCGGCCCGGCCGAGCAATTCGTACCGATGCTGGCAACGCATATCGGGAAGGTGAACGGCGTCGACCTGATGCCGATGAAGGATGGCAAGAAGCAGACCATTTAACCGATTGCCCAACGCAGGCGCCGATCACCGCCTCCAGCGCCCGATCCCTTCATCGGTATCCGCAAGCAGCTTGTGCACGGCGTTGCGCGCGGCGGCCGGGCGCTGCAGGCGGATGTTCTTTTCGATCGCCTCATGCAGCTTCTGCGCCTGGCGCTGATCGGCGACCTGCTGTGTCGTGAATGCGAAAAGATGGTCGAGCGCCGACTCGATCAGCACGCCGAGCGGCACCAGAAGGTCGTTGCCGGAGGCGCGCAGGATGGCCAGATGAAAGCGCGTATCGGCGCGGATACGCTCCTGCAGGCTCAAGGCTTCGCCCATCTCGCGGCAGGCCTGGCTGATTTCCGCCATTTGCTCGTCACTGCGCCGTATGGCTGCAAAGGCCGATGCTTCCGGCTCGATGATATGACGAAACTCCTGCACGGTTCGCAGGAACGCCTCGCGGTCGGGCGCCGTCGCGTACCAGGCCAGCACGTCGCGGTCGAGCAGGTTCCAGCGCTCCTTCGGCTCGACCCAGCTGCCGATCTTGGGGCGTGAGGCCAACAGGCTTTTCGCCATCAGCATCTTGATGGCTTCGCGCACCGCCGAACGGCTGACATTGAAGATCTCGGCCCATCTGGACTCGTTGGGCAGGATGGTGCCGGGCGGATAGTCGCCACGCACGATCCGCAGGCCGATCTCGCCGGCCAGCGAGACATGGACGCTCGCTCCCGCAAAATGCGCGGCACCGGCCTTGCGCATGACAGCCGGGCCGTGGCTGGCTTGTGCCTTGGCCCGGTCGGTT
>NZ_RZPB01001254.1:0-1061 GCF_003998535.1 Mesorhizobium sp. M7A.F.Ca.AU.002.02.1.1
GCGGCGGGAGGGGGGGGCTGCCTCGCTCACGGGGATCGAATTCATCATCAATTCCCCGCCTGTTGCTGCGGCAAGAGATAGCCGGTCGTCGACCGGGCGGGCACCAGATAGCGCGGGGCGACCGCCTTGACCTCGTCTGCGGTGACCTTGCGGATGCGGTCCGTCCATTGCTGGACGTCCTGCACATTGCCGCCGGTGGCCAGCGTCGAACCGTAGATGTTGGCCATGGAATCCTGCTTGTCGCGGGCAAAGATCATCGACCTGACATAGCGGTCCTTGGCCTTTTCCAGTTCCGATGGCGTCACGCCATCCTTGACGATGCGCACCACCTCCGCATCGACTGCCGCTTCGACGTCGGAAATCCTGGCATCGCCGCGCGGCGCGCCGTAGACGGTGAAGTTGGTGTCGTCGAGCATGGTGCCCTGGAAAAAGGCGCCGGCGCTGGATGCGATACCTTGCTGGACGACAAGCGCCTGGTAGAGCCGGCTGCGATTGCCGCCGCCGAGGATCTCCGCCAAGAGGTCGAGCGCTTCCGCCTCGCCCGGCTTTCCCGAATGATAGGACGGCACCACCCATTGCGTGGAAAAGCTCGGCACGCTGACGCGGGCATCGGAGAGCGTGACCGTGCGCTTGGTGTTCTGCTCCGGCTCGACCGGGCGGATGCGGGGCGGCAGATCGGGGCCGCGCGCCACCTTGCCATAGGTCTTTTCGGCCAGCGCCCGCACCGTGTCCGGTTCGACATCGCCGGCGACGATCAGCACGGCGTTATTGGGCCGGTAGTATTTGTCGTAGAAGGCGGTGGCGTCGACGCGGTTCAGCTGCTGCATCTCCTGCATCCAGCCGATGACCGGAATGCGATAGGGCTGGTTCTGCCACAGCGTCGCATCGACCTCCTCGTCCAGCACAGCCTCGGGGCTGTTGTCGATACGCGAGCGGCGCTCCTCGAGGATGACGTCGCGCTCGGTCTTGATGACATCATCGGTGAGGATGAGGTTGCGCATGCGGTCAGCCTCGAAGCTCATCATCAGCCCGAGTGCCGACGGCGCCACCGTCTCGTGGAA
>NZ_RZPB01001255.1:0-1057 GCF_003998535.1 Mesorhizobium sp. M7A.F.Ca.AU.002.02.1.1
CTCCAGAGCCGCCGGCGCCCGAGGAAGTTCCGCTCACCCCTGCGACTCCCGAACCCACGCCCGAACGGCAGCCGCAAGAAGTCCCAGCGCCGGCGCCGGCCGAACCGGAGATCGTCCCGTCACGCCCGGAAAAGCGGCCGGAGCCGGCACCAGTCGAAGTGCCGACGCCGGCCGAGGTTCCGGCAGAAACACCAGCGCCGATCGAGGTGCCCACACCGGCGCCGTCCCCTCTTCAGCCGTCTTCAGAGGCCGGCGCCGCTCCTCATCCGCCTGCCGGCACCTTCTCCCCGTATAGCGACGGGGAGAAGGAAGAAGTTTCAGCGCCGACGCCCGAAGCACCCGCCGCCGAAATCGCACCTCCCATTCGCCAGCCTGCGCCGATCGAATCGCAGCCGGTCATTGCGGAAATTGCGCCCGAGCCGCAGCCTCTTCCACCACCCGCGCCGGAGCCGAAAGCCGCCCCCGGCAAGGTGACCGTCACCAAGAAGGTCGAGCAGAAGGCCGAGCCGCAAAAAGCGCCGGAGCCGGCACCGAGGCGCTCTTGGTTCCAGCGCATGAAGGACGGGCTTGCCCGCTCGTCCAAGGAACTGACCGGCAACATTGCCGGCGTCTTCACCAAGCGCAAGCTGGACGAAGAGACTTTGCAGGACCTGGAGGATGTGCTGATCCGCGCCGATCTCGGCATGGAGACCGCCTTGCGCGTTACCGACGCGCTGGCCGCCAGCCGCTACGGCAAGGACGTTTCCGACACCGAGGTCCGCGCCATCATGGCGGCCGAGGTGGAAAAAGTGCTGACCCATGTCGCCATGCCGCTGGAGCTCGACCTCTCGCACAAGCCGCATGTCATCCTGGTGGTTGGCGTCAACGGCACCGGCAAGACCACCACCATCGGCAAGCTCGCCGCCAAGCTGACCGATGGCGGCCTGTCGGTCATGCTCGCCGCCGGCGACACGTTCCGCGCGGCAGCCATCGAGCAGCTGAAGATCTGGGGCGAGCGGACGAAATCGCCGGTCATCGCCTCCAAGCTCGGCGCCGATGCCGCCGGCCTTGCCTATGA
>NZ_RZPB01001256.1:0-1056 GCF_003998535.1 Mesorhizobium sp. M7A.F.Ca.AU.002.02.1.1
GCGCTCGACAAAGGCGCAGCTCGCAGCAAGCGACCTGGGATCGCCTTCTGCCGCGTAGGTGGCCACGATATCGGACAGCTTGGTCTCGGCGAGCGCGGCGCGATAGGCGCGTTCGGCCTTCAGCATCGCGGCGTTGATGCCGCAGGGTTTCACATAGGCCGACGCATCGAGCTTCACCGGACCGCGCTGGCGGATCTCGCCGCAGCGGAAGGCCGGCTCGCGGCCCTCGACGGCCAGCACGATGTCGAGCAGCGTGATGCGCTCGGCTGGCCGCGCCAGCCGATAGCCACCGGCAGGCCCGGGCACCGATTCCAGGACGCGCGCCGCGCTCAGCATGTTGAGATGCTTGAGCAGATAGCTCGGCGAAAGGCCAAAGGCCTCGGCGAGAGCGGCGCCCGGCATGGTGCTATTGCCTTCCACACTGGCCAGCGTGGCGGCGCAATGGATGGCTGCTTCAACACCCTCGCCCAGCTTCATCGAACAGGTTCCTTATTCATGGATACATACTATCGTGGATAATTCATATCTGCAATAGGAAAATGAAAAACGGCGCTCGAAAGCGCCGTTTTTCTCTTGGGGGAGTTCCTACTCCGCAGCCACCTTGGCCATCGGGTTGTTCGGGTGCGTGGTCCAGTTGGCGTAGACCGGCGATACCGGCCTGCCGGTGCGCTGGTCCATCACACCGGCTGCCAGCGGCTCCATGGTAATGCAGTTCTCGACCGGGCAGACATTGACGCAGAGATTGCAGCCGACACACTCGGCCTCGATGACCTCGAAGTGCCTGACGCCGTCGACCATGCTGGTGATCGCCTGGTGCGAAGTGTCCTCGCAGGCGATGTGGCAGCGGCCGCACTTGATGCAGGCATCCTGGTCGATATGCGCCTTGGCGACGTAGTTCAGGTTGAGATACTGCCAATCGGTGACATTGGGCGTGGCGCGGCCGACGATGTCGTCGAGCGAGGCGTGCCCCTTCTCGTCCATCCAGTTTTCCAGGCCCGCGATCATCTCCTGCACGATCTTGAAGCCGTAGGTCATCGCCGCCGTGCAGACCTGCAC
>NZ_RZPB01001257.1:0-1055 GCF_003998535.1 Mesorhizobium sp. M7A.F.Ca.AU.002.02.1.1
TCGACGATGGCGGTCATTTGCGATGTCCTCGATTGATCTGAAGAATGCCGCACGTCTTAGCCAAAGTGCTGCAAAAGGCAATCGGCCCGCTGGCAATTGTTGCCGCGGCAACAGCGTCCGAACGATTCACGAAGCGCAAATCGCTGTCATCATAAGTCATGTACGGTCGGCTGACTTCCGGTTAAGGTGCAGCGCGCGGGGCGAAACAGGAGGAGTTTCGCCATGTCTCAGTTGAGCGGTATCGTGAGTCTGTTTCTGATCGCGGCGGCATTCCTGACGTCATGCGACAATCAGCAGTCGCCGCCGAAGGCGATGGCCCCCTTACACGTCAGCGAATAAGCCGGAATCCAAAGCGGCCCCGTCTCTCTCGACGGGGCCGCTTTGTCGTTGTTGTTAATGCCAGTAAGGCGTGACCTTGTAATAATTGTAGGATTCGTCGCGCGCCGCCTCGCCATCGGCACCGGTCAGTTCGTTGATCGAATAGGCCGGTGCCGCCATGAGTTGTTCCTTGGAAAACGGCACGACATAACCGCCCTTGTCCTCATCATAGTCGAGGCTTGCCCAGGGAATGGCGTGATATTTCTCGCCGATGCCAAGGAAGCCGCCAAAACCGATGACCGCGAACATGATCCCGTTCGTCATCTTGTCGAGCATCACATCCTCTATGCTGCCGATGCTTGTGCCTTCGGTGTTGTAGACCGATGTGCCGATGACCCGCGAAGCGGCAATGGCTTGGGTGTGGCCAGTCTGGGTTGCCATGATTGTGCTCCTCATTGTGGTTTCGAACCATAATTGGACAATGAGGGGCGCGGGCGAAGGTTCCCGACTTTTTCGGCGTCGACCGATCACTCCGCGAGGATGAAGGTAACCTTCATGTTGACGCGATAAGCAACGATCTTGCCGTCCTGGACGACGATCTTCTGGTCCTGGATCCAGGCGCCCTCGACGTTCTTCAGCGTTTTGGATGCGCGCGCAATTCCCTGTTCGATGGCGTCCTGAAAGCTCTTCTTCGACGACGATGTGATTTCGGTGACGCGGGCGACAGACATGGCTTC
>NZ_RZPB01001258.1:0-1054 GCF_003998535.1 Mesorhizobium sp. M7A.F.Ca.AU.002.02.1.1
ACCGGCAAGGCCGAGAACAAATTCGGCATCCCGTGGCAGCGGGCGCGGCAGGTCTATGCCCGCGCGGCAACGCTTCCCGGCATCAGGATCACCGGCATCGACACCCATATCGGCAGCCAGATCACGGAGCTGCAGCCCTTCGACGACGCCTTCGCCCTGCTTGTCGATCTGGTCGGCGCGCTGCGGGCGGACGGCCATGCCATCGAGCATATCGACCTCGGCGGCGGCCTCGGCATCCCCTATCGCGTCGACAACAACCCGCCGCCGCTGCCCGATGCCTATGCCCAGATCGTCAGGAAGCATGTCACCAAGCTCGGGCTGAAGGTGATGTTCGAGCCGGGCCGGCTGATCGTAGGCAATGCCGGTATCCTCGTCTCGGAAGTGATCTTCGTAAAAGAAGGCGACGCCAAGAACTTCCTCGTCGTCGACGCCGCCATGAACGATCTCATCCGGCCGACGCTCTACGATGCCTTCCACGATATCCGTCCGGTCGTGCAGCCGCCGGCGGACACGCCGCGCATGATGGTCGACGTCGTCGGCCCGGTCTGCGAGACCGGCGATTATATCGGCCTGGACCGCGATCTGCCCAGGCTGAAGGCCGGCGACCTGATTGCCGTCTCCACCGCGGGCGCCTATGGCGCGGTGCAGGCCGGCACCTACAACACCCGTCTGCTGGTTCCGGAGGTGCTGGTCGACGGCGACCGGTTCCACGTCGTGCGCCCACGCCTGACCTATGACGACCTGATCGGACTGGATTCGATGCCCGACTGGCTTGCATAGAAGCGCCGGAAACACACCGACCCGTCACAGGGAGCAATCATGACGAACGGCATCACCGTCACACGCGAGCGCATTGCCGCGATGGAACCGCGCATCCGCCCCTATATCAGGCACACGCCGGTGCTGCGCGTCGACATGGCCGACTTCGATCGGCCGCCGTTGGCCGTCGACCTGAAGCTCGAATGCCTGCAGCATTCCGGCTCGTTCAAGGCGCGCGGCGCCTTCACCAACCTGCTGGAGCGTGCGGTCCCAAAGGCCGGTGTCGTCGCAGCAT
>NZ_RZPB01001259.1:0-1054 GCF_003998535.1 Mesorhizobium sp. M7A.F.Ca.AU.002.02.1.1
CATCAGCCGGTCTCCCGGCCTGCCTCTGGCTTCGAGCGCCTTCAACCCGCCGGTCGCGAACACGGCGACAGCCGAAAGCAGTCCGGCCAGGGTCGCGGCAGCCCGCCGATCAAACCGGAACCAGGCCCCCTTGGACAGCCGCGCAACCTCTTTGAATGCCTTTTCCGCGCTGGAATCATGGCCTTCCTGAAAGACGAAGACAGGAACGCCATGAAGGCCGAGGCTGCCGGCCTTTTCGGCCAGATCGTCGATATCCTCTTCCATCGCATCGCCGATATAGACCAGCGCATTGACCTTAGCGGTTGCCGTCTGTTTCAACGCATGCGCCAGCACCTTGCCGATCTGGGTGTGACCGCTGCGGCACTCGATCCGCGTCATCAGCTGCTTCAAGGCATTGGTGTCGCTCACGAAAGCGGACGAACGGCACTCGCCAAGACCGCGAAAATAAACCAGTTGCACGCTGAGGGTTCCTGCCTTGCCGACGGCGTCGAACATCTGGCCCTGCAGCGTGCAGGCCAGATCCCAGGTTGGCTGGCGGCTCATCGTCGCGTCGAGAGCAAGGATCAGCCTGCCCGAACCGGTCGCCGATGCGGCAAGTGTCCTCGCCTGGCGAATGAAGGCGTCGATCTCGCCAGCGTTGGATTGAGGCTTGATCGGCGCAGGATTGGTCCTCGCTGGCACAGGTTGCTTCTTATCGCTCATAAAAAACAAGATGTGGCGTTGCCACATCGCTTGCAAGCCCCACATCGGGTGGCACAAAGGGCCAGACGGTGATGCCACCTGGGGTCAGAGCAGGCCGAGGTCGGCAAGCTCGCGCCTGAGTTTCGGCGGCATCTCGATCAGTCCGGCCTTGCCCTTGCCCAGATCGGGCGGCGCGTCGGCCGGCTTCAGATAGCGCCAGCCCTGAAAGGCCCGGCGCGGCTGCCAGTCGGTTCGAACAACCTCGGGGTCGAGAATCAGGTGGCAGCGGCCGATGCCTTCACTATCGGTGAACGGCCGGATCTCGGTGATCAGTTGGCGGCACTGCACATTTCCTTTGATCACCCAATAGAGC
>NZ_RZPB01000125.1:0-11467 GCF_003998535.1 Mesorhizobium sp. M7A.F.Ca.AU.002.02.1.1
TATTTTCCTCTTGCGGCCAAAGGAAGAATCCATGGCCCTGCCACTCAGCCTATCTAGCAATGGGTAGTGCCGAGGCAAGGTGTGGAATTTGATCCGGTGCCTCAATCGGCGGTGATGGGAAAGTCGAAACGCTGTTTGGCGAACGGTTCGCTTTTCAGCGTGAAGTGCCACCATTCCCTTGCATAGTTCTTGAAGCCGCCCGCGCGCATGGCTTCGACAAGCATCTTGCGATTTGCCGCCGCTTCACTGGCAGGGCCGCGGTATGCGGTTTCGCTCATTGAATCAAAGCAGTCGAAACCGGTACCGAAATCGAGCGTGTCGGCATCCCCGGTGCCGCAGGCCGGGTTCGGGCTGGACCTGCGGTCCATCTGGGCGACGGCGACGTCGACGGTCGAGCCACGTGAATGAGTCGACAACTCTCCGACATAGCCCTTGGCGATCAGGTCGCTGCGCCTGACCTCCGGATACCATTGCGGATCGGGCGGCCCGCCCTGTTTTGTCCATTCGCCCATGTCGGCGACGGCGCGGGCAGGGCGGTAGCAATCGAACACCACCAGGGTCAGGCGTTTGGCCGCGATCGCTTTCTGGACAGCGGAGAGTGCCTTCGCCGCATCCTCGGTGAGGATGCAGACCGGGGCGCCATAGCCGTTCACCTTGCGGTGCAGAAAATTATCCGATCCGGCGTAGCGGATGTCCTGGCGGATCGAGGGGTCGACATCGGCGAGCCGGACAAAGCCGGCGGGGAGTGGGTCAGCGAGAGCAGGGAGGGTGATTGCCGTGACAAGGATTGTTGCTGCCAGTGCTGAGGCTGCCGACAGGAAAGGATCGCGCGAGGCACCCCCCTCTGCCTTGCCAGGCATCTCCCCCGCAAGGGGGGAGATTGTCAGCTTTGGCGTCCTGCTCCACCATTGATAACTGGCGAAAGCGGCAAGGACATCCGATCGCCCTCCTTGCGGGGGAGATCGCCGGCAGGCCAGAGGGGGGTGCCTCGGAACAGGCATGGGTGAAGTATCCCGCTATCCGCTGAGCCTGTGGAAAGCCAATTCCACGAATCGCTTGCAGCCGTCTATTCGACAAACACCTTCACGCTCGCCGCGCGTCCCGCGGCGTCGATGACGGTCAGCGTCGAATAGCCGGCGCCGTCGGGCTGCCAGGTCGCGGTGCGGCGACGGTCGATGCCCACCAGCGGCTTGCCGTTGGCGAGCCAGCGGAACGGCGCACGGCCGCCTTGCAGCTTCAGCACCAGCGGCGAGGCGTCGACCGAATTGGTGCCGAGATCGACGCGGGCGCCGTCGGGCGGGAAGATGATGGTCGGTGCGGGTTCGGTCACTGTCGCCTGCACCAGGCCGTCCGCCCCGGCGCCGAAGCGGGCGAGCGTCACCGGCAGGTCCTCGCGCCTGGGGCTGAACAGTCCGGGCGGCTTGCCCGGCAAGGGGACGGTGGCCAGGCCCGAGCGGACAAAACCCTCGAACAGGATGGGAGCGGCCGAGACATAACCGGACAGTCCGGGCACCGCGCCGGCGTCGGGACGGCCGACCCAGACACCGAGCACATAGCGGCCGTCGAAGCCGACCGACCACGCGTCGCGGTAGCCGTAGGACGTGCCGGTCTTGTAGGCAATGCCGCGCTGCAGGGCACCCTCGGGCGGCTTGACGCCCGACAGTATGTCGATGATCTGCCAGTTGGCCTGACCGTCGAGGATGGTGGCGCTGGTGCGCTCGGCATTGGCCGGCTCGGTGCCGTCATGCAGCGTGTGCGTCTTGCCGCCATTGGCGAGCCCTGTGTAGAGCTGGGCGAGGTCGCGCAGCGTGACGCCTACGCCGCCAAGGCCGATGGCCAGGCCCGGCGCCTCGTTGACCGGCAGTATGGGGCTGACGCCGGCCTGGCGGAAGCGCGCCATCAGCCGCGTTGGCCCGACCGCGTCGAGCACGCGGATCGCCGGCACGTTGAGCGACAGTTGCAGGGCTTGCCGGATGCTGACATCGCCCTGGTAGCCCATGTCGAAATTCTTCGGCCGGTAGCCGGAGAAATCGACAGGGCTGTCATCGATCAGCGTCTCCTGCGCCACCAGGCCCTGTTCGAAGGCAAGACCGTAGATGAACGGCTTCAGCGTCGAGCCGGGCGAGCGGACGATCTTTGTCATGTCGATCCAGCCGGAGCGGCTGGCGTCGAAGAAATTGGCCGAGCCGACTTCGCCAAGGATGTCGCCGGTGCGGGAGTCGGCCAGCACCATGGCGACCGACAGGCGAGGGCCGAGCTTGGTGGCCGCGTCCCTCGCCACCTGTTCCAGCCCCTCCTGGACGCTCTTGCGGATCGTCAGTTGCAAGGGCTGGCCGGGGACGGCCTTGGGCAACATCGCATAGGCGGCGTGCGCGGCGAGCGCCGGCAGCGTGCGGCGCAGGTCCGAGACATCGTCGAGGGCGGCCCGTGCGGCCTCGCGCTCGCCGAGCAGGCGGGAGGAGACCATTCGGGTCAGCACCCGGTCGCGGGCGGCGTGGGCGATCTTCAAATTGCGGTCGGGCCGACGCTTTTCCGGCAGCTGCGGCAGAGCGACGAGCAGGGCGGATTCGGAAACGGTGAGCCGTTTCGGCTCCTTGCCGAAATAGGCCAGCGAGGCGGCGCGCACGCCTTCCAGATTGCCGCCATAAGGCGCCAGCGTGAGGTAGCGTTCGAGGATTTCGCGTTTCGACAGCCGCCGTTCGATCTGGATGGCGCGCAGCATCTGCTTGATCTTGGAGCCGAGGCTGCGGCTTTCGCGCGGCTCGATCAGCCGGGCAAGCTGCATCGAAAGCGTCGAGCCGCCGGAAACGATGTGGCCGCTGGTGGCGAACTGGCCGGCGGCGCGCGCCAGCGCCAGCACGTCGACGCCCTCATGATCCCAGAAACGTTTGTCTTCATAGGTGACCAGCATGTCGACGAATTGCTTGTCGACCTGGTCGAGCCGGGTTTCGAGCCGCCAGTAGCCGTCCGGCGTGGCGAAGGCGCGCAACAACTGGCCATCGCGGTCCTGGACTTCGGTGGAGACCGTGAGTTCGGCTGGAAGCGGGGGCGGGAAGGCGCGGTCGAGTTCCCAGAGGGACGCGGCGGAAAGGGCGAGGATGCCGGCGCACCCTGCCGCTCCAACAGCGAATTTGCGAAGCATCTTCATGGCAGTAAAGATGCCCCCTCATCCGGCCGCTTCGCGGCCGCCTTCCCTCCGGTGGGGAGAAGAGACTGGCGCCAGCGCTGGCCGTCTCCTCTCCCCTCGGGGAGAGGTCGACCGAGCGAAGCGGAGGGCGGGTGAGGGGGCACTTTGCTCATCGCGTCCATCACCATCAGCGCCTTACGGCGCCTTGATCTCCATCATGCCGGTGGCGGTGCGGGCCGAGTATTGCGGCCGATACATGTCTTCCACCGTTGCCGCGGGGTGCGCATAGGTACCCGGCGTCACGGCGCGCACGACATAGGCGAGGGTCAGATTGTGGTCGTGGTCGCCGTCGGCCGGGTTGAATGCCGCGACGAAACGGTCGTCGCGGAATTCGAGATGGGCCGCATCGGTCTGCGCCAGCCACGAGAAGTTCGTCAACTGGGCGCTGGAGACCAGGCCGGGATTGTCGATCTCGAAGCCGGCCGGCAACAGGTCGGTGACCAGCAGGCGCGATGGCCATGTGTTCTGCTCGTTGACTTTGAGCACGACGACATAGCGTTCGTTCTGCGTCGCTTCGGTGACATTGGCCTCGGTGCCGTCGAGCTTGTAGTAGGTGCGGCTGATGGTGAAGCCATCGCCGCCGGCCGGCAGGGGCTGGACCGGCGACGCCACCGTGGTGACGACGGCCTGCAGCGGGGTCTTGCCGGTGTTGGCGATGGTCAGCGGGCTTTCGACAAGGTCAGAGCCTTCGACCTGGTCGGAGTAGCCGCCGGAATGTGCCGCGCCATTGACGGTCAGCGTGATCGTATCATTGCCTTCTTTCAGCGCGCGGGCCGCCAGCAGCATCCAGGATTCGTCCTGGGTGCTGGTCCAGCGGGCTTCGGCGCGTTCCCTGGTCACCAGCCTGATCAGCTCCGGCACGATTGTCGGTACCGGCTTGGATTCCGCCGCCAACGCCAGCATCGCCGCGCCATCACGCAGCCGCGAACCGTAGTCGGAGCGGTAGTAGTCGTAGTCGGTGGTCGACTTGGCCAACTGCAGGGCAGTCTTGAACGTCGATTCCGCACGCGGTGTATCGCCGTAGAGCGCCAGGCTTGCCGCCAGCTGGGCAACGGCCATCGGGCTGGAAAAAGCTTCGAGTTGCGTGTCCGCATAGTAGCGCAGGTCGCCGATCGAGGCCTTCTTGTTGCGGGCCAGAACGTAGAGGGCGTAGGCGATCTCGCTGCCCCGGTCCTGGACGCTCTGGTCGTAGCCGAGTGAGTTCTGCAGGTTGCTGAGCGCCTGGTTCATGGCCAGGCTCGGCACGTCGTATTTCTGCTCGCGCGCCCTGGTCAGGAAGTCGGTGACATAGGCATCGAGCCACAGATCGCCGGAGCCCGGCCCCCACAGGCCGAAGCTGCCGCCCGAGGCCTGATAGCTCAGAACCTTGTAGATGGCGTCCTGAATGCGGCCATGGATATCTGGATCGCTGGCCATGCCGATGCCTGACGCCAATTCATTGACGTAGAGAAGCGGCATGGCGCGGCTGGTGGTCTGCTCGGCGCACCCATAGGGGTAGCGGTCGAGCGTCATCAGCAGCGAAGGCACGTCGAAGGCGGCAGCCTGCGAAACGCCGACGCTGACAGAGGCGCCGTCGAGCAGGCTTGCCGCGAGCAGCTCCTTGTCGACGCGAAGCGCGCCGCCATCGCCCTTGAGGTCGACCACCAGGCGGGTGGTGACCGGTAATTGCGCCGGGCGCACCGGCACATAGAGCGTCTGCTCGACCTTGGTGCCGTCGGCATGGGCAAGCTTGATGGTGAGCGAGGCATTGCCGGCCGTCTGAGCGATCAGCGGCACGGTTAGCGTCTGGCGCTTGCCCTGGGCGAGCGTCAGCTTCTGGGGCAGGGGCTTGTCGCCCGTCGACAGGTCGCCCGTCGTTTCGATCGAGAACGCATAGTCGCCGGCCGGACCATCGGTGTCGGCGACGTCGAGGCGCATAACGGCGGCGTCACCAGGCGCCAGGAAGCGCGGCAGGCCGGCGGTGATGACCACGGGATCGCGCACGATCACGTCGGACTGGGCGTGGCCGACCGCGTCCTTGGTCCAGGCGACGGCCATGACGCGCACGGTGCCGTTGAACTGCGGGATGTCGAAGTCGACCCGCGCCTTGCCGTCGGCGTCAAGCTCGACGACGCCGGAAAAGAAGGCGACAAGCTTTTCGGTCGGCGGGCTGCCTTGCGCCTGCATGTTGGCGCCGTCGCCGCCGGTCCTGAGCTTGCCGGCGTTGCCCAGAGAACCGTCGATCAGGCGACCGTAGATGTCGCGGATTTCCATGCCCAGCATGCGCTGGCCGAAGAACCAGTTCTCCGGATCCGGCGCCTTGTAGCTGGTCAGATTGAGGATGCCGACATCGACGGCGGCAACCATGACATAGGCATTGCTGCCCGGCTGCACGCCGGCGACCGAAACCGGGATCGACAGCTGCTGGCGCGGCATGGTCTTGTCCGGTGGCGTCAAGGTGATGGCGAGCTTCTTCGAACCCGGATCGACCTTCAGCCATTTCACGCCGATGGCGCGGGCCGGCATGCGCGTCTCCTGCGCATCGCCCGGCCGGAACAGGGTTGCGGTGACATAGGCGCCGGCGCCCCAGTCGTCGCCGACCGGAATGTCGACGGTGCTGCCGCCGGCCGGCACTGACGCCGTGATGGTCTTCAACAGCTTGTCGGAGCCGATGTTGATCAAGAGTTCGCCGGCAAAATGCGGCGAGATTTTCAGCTTGGCCACTTCGCCGGCGGCATAATTGTCCTTGTCGAGGGCGATTTCGAGGCCGTCAGGCGTTTCGGTGGTGGTCGAGGCGACATACCAGCCGGCGTCGACCTCGTAGCTGGTCGCCGGTCCTTCCGGATCGGCGGTTTCAACCTCGAGCCTGTACTGACCCCAATCGACCGGCACGGAGACCGTTGCGTCGCCGTCGGCGTTGAGGTCGACCTGGCCGTTGGCGATCGACTTGGTGAAGGTCACCGGCTCGTAATTCCACGAATTGTTGGAGCGGTACCACTGGTAATTGCGTTCGACCTTGACCAGCGTCCATTGCGCGCCTTTCAGCGCCTCACGCTTGCCGTCGGGATCGACGGCGATCAGGCTGAACTTGGCCGTGCCGCCCTGCGGCACTTCATTGTCGGCGAAATCCGGACGAATGCCGATCATATGGCCCTGCGGGCGGATGCCGATGTTGAGCGAGCGCTCGATGGCGCGGCCGCCGGTTTCACGCATCCTGACCGTCACCTTGGCGTCGACCAGCTTGGTGGTCGAGGGCAGTTGGTCGACGGAGACCGGGAAGGTCGCCTTGCCGTCATCGCCAACCACCGGCAGATCGGCGAGGGGGGTGACCGTGGGTTCGGCCGACTGCTCGTCGGCGAGACCGAAGGAAAAGCCCTGGAAACGGTCCCAGTCGCGCGAAGTCGACAGCGTCAGCTCGCCTTCCAGCGCCAAGCCTGCTGCCGGCGCGCCATAGAGGAAGCGGCCGTCAATGTCGATGTTGGCGGTTTCGCCCTGGGCGATTTCCTGCTTGTCGGCCTTCATGTCGAATTCGATGCGATCCGGCACGAAATCCTCGACCAGGAACATCTGGCTGGCCACCGCGGGCTGCTTGGGATCGGTGTAGATCGACACCGACCAGGTGCCTCGCATGGCGTTGGGGGCGAGCGGCAGGTCGACGGCATGGCCGCCGGCCGATGCGCCGTCGCTGACGATACGGCGGTCCTCGACGCCGTCGGGGCGCGAGAAGATGAAGGTCAACGGCAGGTTTTCGACCGCCTTGGCGGCACCGTCGCGAGCAAGTGCGGCGACATGAACATCCTCGCCGGCGCGGTAGATACCGCGTTCGGTCCAGGCATAGACGTCGAGCGCACCTGGCGCCGCGCGCCCGGTGACGCCGCGGTCGGACAGGTCGAAGCCGGCCCGGCCCATGTCGAGGAAGACGAAGTCATTGTCGCCCTGCTTGGCCATCAGCACGGCCGGCACCATGCCGCCGTCGCCGCGCGTCAGGCCGGGGTTGAAGACGGCATGGCCGTCGGCATCCGACGTCGCCGTGCCCAGAACCTCATTGTTCCTGGCGACCAGCGTCAGTTCGGCGCCGGCGATCGGCTTGGCGCTGCCCAGCGAACGGGCAAAGACATTGAGCCCGTCCTGACCGGTATAGGTCGACAGGCCGATGTCGGAGACGACGAACCATTGCGTGGCCATCGAGTTGTAGTCGTCGCTCTTGTTGTTGACGGCCTGGGCGGTCAGCACGTAGACGCCGGGCTTGCGCTGCGGCACCGCCTCGTCGACCGGGAAGGAGGTGGTGACCTCCTTGTTGAGGTCATTGGCGATGTCGAGCTGGCCTTGCCAGACCGGCGCGCCCATCTGCTCGGAAATGTTGGAGATGTCATAGCCGTCCAGCTGGTGCAGGAACTGGTAGCCCGACAGAAGCTGTGCCAGCGAACGATCGCCGATGCGATAGAGCTTCATCTCGGCGGCGTTCATGTTGACGGTAACGATCGGAATACCGCGGCGCGCGCCGGCCGGCAGCACGAAGCTATCACCGGTGAAGCGGGCGGACGGTGCGCGGTCCTGGACATAGATCGACAGCACCACGGGTGCCGCGGTCACTTCGCCGATTGCCGCCGGCAGGCCGGCGCGGAAGGTGACGTCGTAGTGCTGGCCATGCTCCAGCCCTTCGACGCAGATCTGCTTGTCCTTGGCCTCGACGCCCTTGGGCGGTGCATTGTCGACGGTGACGAATTGCGCGTAATCGACGCCGGTCTTGACCAGATCTTCGGAGAATTGCGCGCAGATGCGCGGCGCGCTGGTGTCGGCGTCGATGGTGTGGTCGATAACGCGGAAACCCTTGCGCGCCTTCAGATCGGCATAGTCGGCCTGGACCGCCGGCGACGGGTTCAGGGCAAGGCTCGCCTCATAGGCCTGTAGCGCCGGCCGGTAGAGATCGCGCTTGTCGAGGCCGTTGCCGAGCAGCGCCAGCACTTCGGCGCGCGTCTTGGTGGTGCGCAGTAGTTTATAGGCATTGAATGCGGCCGAAGTGCCGTTCGTCGGCAAAGTGGAAGCTTCGGATGTGCTGGCGGCGGGCTGCACGGCCAGCGTTTCACGCGCCAGGTTGAGCCAGAGCTGGCCATCATCGGGCAGTACCGAGACAGCGGCCTCGTATTTCAGCATGGCGGAGCGGTGGTCGCCGGTCAGCACGGCCTGTTCGGCGGCACTCAGCAAGGCAGCCATGCCTTCTGTCGGCTTGTCATAGGCCGGGCCGAGCAGCTTGTTGCGGTATTGCTGGGCCTGGTCGGCCATCCAGTTGGGGAAAAAGGCGAGTTCCGGCGGCGCGCCGATATCAGGATCGCCATCGATGTTGACGACCTTGCCGGCGACCGCGCCGTTGAAGGTTTTCAACTGGTTGTAGTCGGATTTGAGGAAGCACCATTTGGCTTTTTTATTGTAGGTGAAGGCGCGGCAGGCCGGGTCTCCCAGGCATGTCGTCTTGCACTGGTCGATTGTCACATTCTGGTCGGACCTGAGATCAAAACCGAAATAATCGGAATTGTCCGTTGTCGCGATACGCCGGGCCTCGGCCGCCTGCGAGACGCTGCTCCAGGCCAGGACATTGGCCCAGGCAAAAAACAGGAGAATCAGAATCGAAAGACCACGAGCCGCGCGCATTGCCATAACACCCCTCCAGACACAGCTGACGTCCGGGCATGATCAAGCTTCAGTCAGGCTTGTCAACACAAGGACGCGGCAGGGTTCCGCCTGCCAACGGTTTCCTTTCCGGTCGATGACCGGTAGTACCTCCATAGGACAGGGGATCACGCTTTCTTGCGGCGACGCAAAAGGTGTGAATTCCAAGCCCGTCCTATTTCAGACAATTGGATTGTGGCCCCTTTACGAGCGCTTCAGAACTTCATTCCAATTTTAGTTTTGTAACCTAGGTTGTCTTAATGCCGGCGCATGAAGAGCAGATGTCAGGAGGTCGCGCGCCAGGGCGTGCGCTTCCGCGCGCCCTGCTGCTGGCCATGATGTGCTCGACCGTGCTCGTCGCCGAATCGTCCCCGGCGGCCGCTTTCGAGCTTTTCGGCATCAAGCTGTGGGGATCGTCCAGCGACGAGGATGCCGACATCGTCGATCCGCTGCGCTACGCCGTGACCATCAATGCCCCCGATGCCGACAAGAACCTGGTCAAGAAGCTCGAAAATGCCTCGGCGCTGAAGAGCGACGAGGAGCGTCCGGTTTCAGGCTCGCTCGGGCTGATGGCCAAGGCGCGCAGCGACCGCGAACAGCTTGTCGCCGCGCTCTATGCCGATGCCCGCTACGAAGGCGTCGTCACCGTCACCATCGACGGCAAGCCGCTCGACGATTTGCCGCCGGATGCCGAATTCAAGGGTCCGCAGCCGGTTCCCGTGGCGATCGACATTGCTACCGGGCCGAAATTCACCTTGGGCAATATCAGGCTGCAAGGCGACGCGGCAGGACTGATGAGCGCCGATTATGGCCTGATATCAGGCGGCGACGCCGGATCCGGCGCAGTGCTCAAGGCCGAGGCGCTGATCGTGCGGACGCTGAAGGAGCAAGGCAGGCCGCTGGCAGAGGTGACGGACCGCCAGATCGTCGCCGACCATGCCACCTCGACGCTCGACGTGACGCTGACGGTCGCCGCCGGACCGGTCGCCGGCTATGGCCCGACCACCGTGGAAGGCACCGAGAAGGTCGACCGCGACTTCACCGAATACATGACCGGCCTCAAGCGCGGCCGGCAATACTCGCCGCAAGAGATCGACGATGCGCGCGACCGGTTGCTGGCGCTCGAGGTCTTCAACAGCGTGACGTTCAAGGAAGCCGACACGCTCGATGCCGACGGCAACATTCCGATCGGCGTCCAGGTCAGCGAGCGCAAGCCACGCTATTTCGGCGTCGGCGGCACTTTTTCCAACACCGAGGGGCTGGGCCTTGAGGGCTATTGGGGCCACCGCAATTTGTTCGGCCGGGCCGAGAAGCTGCGCATCGATGGCAAGATCAGCGGCATCGGCAGCAACGATCTCGGCGAACTCAACTACAATGCCGGCATCATGTTCGAGAAACCCGGTGTGATCGGACCGGCATCGAAGTTCTTCGCCAGCGTCAAGACGGTGCTCGAACATCCTGATGCCTATGACCATTTCTCGATCAAGGGCAGCACCGGACTGTCCTACGAACTGACCAAGAAGCAGACGGTTTCCGCCGAGGTGGCGCTCGACTATTCCCGCATCCACGACGCTTTCGGCAAGCACAAATACCTGATCGCCAGCATTCCGCTGCAATATGTCTACGACAACAGGGACAACCGCCTGAACCCGACCAGCGGCTTTCGGGTGCTGGCCTATGCCGAGCCGAGCTACGACATTTTGAATGGTGCGGCCTTCCTGAAGCTGAGGGGCGAAGGGTCGGCCTATCAGTCGCTGGATTCGGCTTCCAAGTTCGTGCTGGCCGAACGTGTCGCCATCGGTTCGATCGTGGGCACCGGGCTTCAGAATGTGCCGGCCGACCGGCGCTTCTATTCCGGCGGCGGCGGTTCGGTGCGCGGCTACGCCTATCAGGGCATCGGTCCGAAGGATTTCACCGGCCAGCCGATCGGCGGCCTGTCCTTCTTCGAAACCTCGGTCGAGATGCGCATCGCCATCACCGACACGATCGGCATCGTGCCGTTCGTCGATGCCGGCACCGTGTCGACCAAATCGGTTCCCGATTTCTCCGATGTCAAGGTCGGCGCCGGCGTCGGCCTGCGCTATGTCACGCCGTTCGGGCCGCTGCGCATCGACGCGGCCGTGCCGCTCAACCGCGATCCGGGCGATCCGCATTTCGGCATCTATGCCGGCATCGGACAGGCATTCTGAGCGATGAAAACAGTCTGGCGCATCCTCCGCATTGTTCTCTACACCCTGCTGATCGTGATTGCGGGAGCGATCGGCGCGCTGGTGGTGCTAACCAAGACCGAGCGCGGCCGCGACAATCTCGCCGGCATCATTTCGCGGCTGGCATCGACCGACGACCGCAAGATCACGGTCAGCGGCATAGACGGCATCTGGTCGGGAGCCCTCAGCGTCGACCATGTCGTGCTGGAGGATCGCGAGGGTGCCTGGCTGGTGGCGCGCAAGGTGGCCGTCGACTGGTCGCCGCTGGCGCTGCTGTCGAAAAACTTCAGCGCCGACCGCATCGCTGCCGAGCGCATAGAACTCGCCCGGTTGCCGGTGGCCAGCACGCAGCCGGCGCCGAGCGGCGGCACGACGACGCTGCCGGTTTCCATCGACATCAAGCAGATCGACCTGCCCGAGATCGCGC
>NZ_RZPB01001260.1:0-1053 GCF_003998535.1 Mesorhizobium sp. M7A.F.Ca.AU.002.02.1.1
TGCCGGACGTGAATTCGATCGAGTTGGCGGCGAAGGATCCCTGCGGATCGCGGGCCGCGGTGGCCGAGAATTTCACCCGAGCGCCAAGCACCGAGGCGATCTGCGGCGGAAAGGCCGTCGCCACGGCATCCGCGTTCATCTTCAGCTGCATCGACAGGTCGGCAAGCGCCACCGTCGCCGTCAGAGAGGCGTTGAGCGCGTCGGAGCGCAGCGTGCCCTGGTCGATGGCAATGGCATCCTTGCTGACCGACCCGGCCAGATCGACATCGATCTTGCCGGTGATCAGCGGCGCCAGCGTCGCCACGTCGGTGTTGAGGCCACCTGCCTGCAGCTTGACGGTGACCGGCCCGGCGCGGTTCTGGATGTCAAAGCCGTCGGAATGGATCTGCGCCGCCAGATCATCCAGCCGCGTGCCGCCGGCGACGATGGAGACGAAGGAGGCGCCGATGTCGATGATCGGTGCCTTGCCGTCGCCGAAGGCGCGGGCGGTGGCATTGCTGATCGCCAGCGTGATCGGTTGCGCCTTGCTGCCGACGCTGATCACAACGGGCGGACCCTTGGCGGCGAGTTCGATCGAGAGGTCGCTGGCGCCGGCAGGATCGACAATGCCGGTCGCGGTGCCGTGCACCGCATCGCTGTCGATGTTGGCGCGGTCGACACTGACGCCACCGGCCGATGTGGCGGTGCCGGCGACATCGAAGCTGGTCTTGCCGGCAAACAGCGGCTTGAGATTCTCAGGCAGGAAGCGAGCGAAATCGCCGTCGCCCTTGGCCTCAACATGATTACCCTTGTCGGTCAGTTGGTGCCGGCCTGTCAGCTGGGTGACGATCTTGCCGTCGACCGAGAACGTGCCGATGCCGTTCCAATTGGCGAGCGGCCCGGTGCCCGAGACAATTATGTCGACCGGCGGCGTATCGGGCAGCTTGAGCAGATTGGCGATGATGCCGCCTGCCGGCTCCGAGGCCTTGAGGTCAAGATCGAGCCTGTTGTCCGCCGGCGCAAAGTGGATCTTGGCATCGACATTGCCTTGCTTGCCGTCATGGCGGGTGGAGT
>NZ_RZPB01001261.1:0-1052 GCF_003998535.1 Mesorhizobium sp. M7A.F.Ca.AU.002.02.1.1
ATTGGGAACCTAAGGCCAACCAACACGCGCATTGGTAACCTCCAGCGACAGGTTTGGTAACCCTCATTGAGCGAGTGGCGCCCGCACTCGCCGGGGGTGACATTGATATTGTCTCCGCGAGGTGGTCTGGGACGATCGTCAAATAGCCTACACGTTCGCGATGTAGCATTTGCCCACAAGATTCTCAGGAATTGCCCCGCGTCGACGCCAGGTTGCTAGCTATGAGTGAGTGGCTGACCACAGTTGAGTTTTCTGCGCTGGTCGGCATTGGGCGGCAAGTCGCTCACCGCGCTCTTCGTCGGCGTCGCTGGCGAAAAAATTCGCTCGAAGTGCGGAAGGTCAATGGTCGGCGCGGCGGGAATGGCTATACGCCCGAACTTGCCGCCACCACCTTCAAGCAGCCCGAGGGCTTTGGCAGCTATGGTTTCCCCGAGAGCCATGCCGCCAGCTTCGCGCTCATCGCCTATGCCTCGAGTTGGATGAAATGCCACCACCCCGACGTCTTCTGCGCCGCGCTGCTCAATTCGCAACCGATGGGCTTTTACCTTCCCGCCCAGATCGTGCGCGATGCGCAGGCGCATGGGGTCGACGTCCGCCCTGTCTGCGTCAATGCGAGCCGCTGGGACTGCACGCTGGAGGCGATCGACGAGGAGGGACGCTTCGCCGTTCGCCTTGGTCTGCGGCTGGTCAAGGGACTGGCCAATGCCGACGCGGCCGCGATCATAACGGCCAGGACCGACGATCCCTTCGCCTCGATCGACGATCTTTGGCAGCGCGCCGGCGTGCCGGCGGCCTCACTCGTGCAACTGGCCGAGGCCGATGCGTTCCGGCCAGACCTAGGCTTGGCGCGGCGCGAAGCCTTGTGGGCGCTTAAGGGAGTACGTAAGCGCCGTGAAAAGACGGCTCAGCTGGAGCGCGACGAAGGGCGGCAACGGCGCTATTTCGACAGCCAACCCCCATTTTCCCGTACACGTCATGTGACCTCGATCGCTTCTTGCGGAAGGAGAGAATCTAGCGTTCTGGCTGACCCCGTTTATGAGAAACCAGAGCCA
>NZ_RZPB01001262.1:0-1048 GCF_003998535.1 Mesorhizobium sp. M7A.F.Ca.AU.002.02.1.1
TGGATCGCGACGTATCAGGAGGACAATGAGCGCGCAGGCCATGCCGCGAGGCCGGGAGACGAAACACGATGGAATCCGTTGCCAGAAGCCAATCCGCCGCCGATCCAGGCGCTTCGGCGTCGAACGACAAAACGCTGATTTACCGGCAGTCGCGCTGGACGCGGCTGACGCATTGGCTGTGGGCCATCTCGCTGTTCTTCATGCTGTTGTCCGGCCTGCAGATCTTCAATGCCCGTCCGCAGCTCTATATCGGCAAGCAATCGGGCTTCGATTACAACAACACCATCTTCGCCATCGGCGCCGAGAACTCCGATGCGGGTCCGCGCGGCTACACGGAGATCTTCGGCAAACGCTTCAACACCACTGGGGTGCTCGGCTGGTCGGGTCCGGCCGGCCAGGAGACGTCCCGCGCCTTCCCGTCCTGGGCGACCATCCCGTCCTACTATGATCTCGGCACTGCGCGCGTCATCCATTTCTTCTTTGCCTGGATACTCACCACGACGTTGATCGTCTGGCTGGTCGCCAGCATCGTCAACGGTCACATCCGCCGCGATCTCGCGCCACGCCTCGACGATTTGAAGCGGTTGCCGCAAGACATCGTCGACCACGCCAAGCTCAAATTCCACCACACGCGCGAATACAACACGCTGCAGAAGATGGCCTATGGCGGGGTTCTGTTCGTGCTGCTGCCGCTGATGATCATCACCGGTCTGGCGATGTCGCCAAGCATGAACTCGGTGCTGCCTTTCCTCAACGATCTGCTCGGTGGCCGGCAGACGGCACGCACCATCCATTTCACCGTGATGGTGCTGCTGGTCGCCTTCTTCGTCGTCCATATCCTGATGATCCTGGCCGCCGGCCCGATCAACGAGCTGCGCTCGATCATCACCGGCTGGTACCGCACCGATCCTCCCGCACAGAACGACAATACAGCCGAGAGGAGTGCCTGACATGGCGAAGTTTGAGATCAGCCGCCGCAAATTCCTGACCGCTGCCGGCCTTGGCGCTTCCGGTATCATGCTGTCGGGCTGCGACGCCTTTGACAGCC
>NZ_RZPB01001263.1:0-1047 GCF_003998535.1 Mesorhizobium sp. M7A.F.Ca.AU.002.02.1.1
GGATGAAGGCATTGCCATAAGCGCTGCCCTGCCCGGTTCGGAAGATCAGCCAGGCGCCCGCGATCGCCAGCACGGCAACCGCAAGGCCGGTTACCGTGTTGGCCGTGTTGGCGCGCGAACAGGCTCCGACCATCAGCAGCGCCAGCGCGCCGACGGCAAGGATCAGCTCTGGCGTCGAGAGCGACAGGCTGGAGAGAAGGTCCGGCGTCATGGTTCGCAAAACCTCTGGTCAGTTCGCCGCCGCGGTCTGCGCGGTGCCGATGGATGCAGTGACATTGGTGACGAGCGACTTGACCGATTGGGCCGTCGCGTCGAAGACCGGGGCGGGATAGACGCCGAAGAAGATGACCAGCACGACCAGCGGGTAGATGATCACCTTCTCGCGCGGCGACAGGTCGAGCAGTCCCTTAAGGCTCTCCTTGGTCAGTGCGCCGAAGATCACCCGGCGGTAGAGCCAGAGCGCGTAGGCGGCCGACAGGATGACGCCGGTGGCGGCGAAGAACGCCACCCATGTGTTGACCCGGAACACGCCGAGCATGGTCAGGAACTCGCCGACGAAGCCGCTGGTACCGGGCAGGCCGACATTGGCCATGGTGAAGATCAGGAACACCGTGGCGTATTTCGGCATGTTGTTGACCAGCCCGCCATAGGCCGCGATCTCACGTGTGTGCATGCGGTCGTAGATGACGCCGACGCACAGGAACAGCGCGCCGGAGACGAGGCCGTGGCTGAGCATCTGGAAGATCGCGCCCTGCACGCCTTCCTGGTTCATGGCGAAGATGCCCATGGTGACGAAGCCCATATGAGCAACCGACGAATAGGCGATCAGCTTCTTCATGTCCTCCTGCATCAGCGCCACCAGCGAGGTGTAGATGATGGCGACGACGGACAGCGCGAAGACCAGCGGCGCGAACATTTCCGACGCCAGCGGGAACATCGGCAAGGAGAAGCGCAGGAAGCCGTACCCGCCCATTTTCAACAGGATGCCGGCCAGGATGACGGAGCCCGCCGTCGGCGCTTCGACGTGCGCGTCGGGCAGCCATGTGT
>NZ_RZPB01001264.1:0-1045 GCF_003998535.1 Mesorhizobium sp. M7A.F.Ca.AU.002.02.1.1
GTGCAGACCTGCACATTGCCGGCGCCAAGCGCCATGAATTCGGCCGCGTCACGCCAGGTGGTGATGCCGCCGATGCCGGAGATCGGCAGGCCCTGCGTTTCCGGATCGCGCGCGATCTCGGCCACCATGTTCATGGCGATCGGCTTTACCGCCGGCCCGCAATAGCCGCCATGCGAGCCCTTGCCGTCGATGGTCGGCTGCGGCGCGAAGCTGTCGAGATCGACACCAGTGATCGAATTGATGGTGTTGATCAGCGACACCGCGTCGGTGCCGCCGGCATGTGCTGCGCGCGCGGGCTTGCGCACATCGGTGATGTTGGGCGTCAGCTTGGTGATGACGGGCATACGGGTGTTCTGCTTGCACCAGCGCACCACCATTTCGATATATTCCGGCACCTGGCCGACGGCGGCGCCCATGCCGCGTTCCGACATGCCGTGCGGACAGCCGAAATTGAGCTCGATGCCGTCGGCCTCCGTCTCCTCGACCACAGGCAGGATCGCCTTCCAGGCCTCCTCGACGCAAGGCACCATGAGCGAGACGACGATGGCGCGGTCGGGCCAGTCCTTCTTGACCTGCTTGATCTCGCGCAAATTGACCTGCAGGTCGCGGTCGGTGATCAGTTCGATGTTGTTGAGGCCGAGCAGGCGGCGGTCGGCGCCCCAGATCGCGCCGTAGCGCGGACCGTTGACGTTGACCACCGGTGGGCCCTCCTCGCCCAGCGTCTTCCACACCACGCCGCCCCAGCCGGCCTTGAAGGCGCGGATGACGTTGTAGGCCTTGTCGGTCGGTGGCGCCGAGGCCAGCCAGAACGGATTGGGCGACTTGATGCCGACGAAATTGTTTCTGATATCCGCCATGCTCATGCCCTCCCGTTCGAGGTCAGTGCCCGATTGATGCTCTCCGCAGCGTCGCGTCCCTGCGCGACCGCCGAGACGGTCAGGTCGTCGCCACCGAAGATGCAGTCGCCACCGGCCCAGACCTTGGCAAGCGACGTGCGCCCTTCCGAATCCACCTTGATGCGGCCGGCTTCGAGGCCGATCGATGC
>NZ_RZPB01001265.1:0-1044 GCF_003998535.1 Mesorhizobium sp. M7A.F.Ca.AU.002.02.1.1
GAAACCATATGACCCTGTTGTCGTGCGGATGGTCCGGTCCCTGAAGGCACAGGGCTGCTAAGTGGGGGGTGGGCAACGCGGACTGCTGCGCCCTGAGCTGCGGCCGCGTGATCCGCACGCTCAGGCAGTCGGCCTTGCGGCTGTTTCCAAATGGTGCATCCCAGACGTGGGAAGACGACGCGGAGAGCATCTCCCGACCGCTTCTTTCAACGGAGGGGCGATCATTTCCATTACTATCGCCGTGTGCTCAGAGGGGTCAGAGACGAGAGCTGCGTGTTCGTGCGCCGCGCCCTCGACACCACTGACCGTATAAAATCCCGCACGCCAGAGATTTTCGCGAGGCTGCTGACGATGCCTTGTAGGCATCGTTGATGCTGGGCGAAATCCACAAGCAGCGCGTGTCCGATACCGCCCATGCCGTGTCTCTGGATTTGTTTATCAGCCTCTCGCAGAGATATTGGTCGCCGAGCTCCTCGGCACGATCCTGCGGACTAGCCGAGAGCACGATAGGCGAGCCTGCCAAATCACCATCTGTTGACGCGGTCGGCGACCGTCGAGAACAATACACACTGTCTATTCACTGCGCGCCACTCGTTCGAAGACCGCATGAAGAACGGTAGGCTCGGCGAGGAGCTTCGGCGCATGTTGATGGGCTACCCGATCTACCGGCCGAAATATGGCGAGGACGGCGACATGAAGATGTGGCAACAGGAACTATGAAGATCGTGTGGCCGCTCGATCCTGGGACCGTATGACCCGCTGACGCACTGCGGCAAGACGTTCTTCCTTCGCCCAGTGGTCCTGCAAGGCGCGTTCCAAGTGGTCGTATAACGGGAGCCATGCCTCACCATGGTCACCTCGTGCCACAATGATTTCGGCGACGCGGTCGAGTACTCGCTCAATCCGCTGTGCCGTGACTGGTCGAGGCGTGGGCGAGTATCGCCTCACGGCTTCGCCCGTCCGCAAGGCCATGAATGCACCATGCCTTATGTGTAGCGGACTTTTTTGGTGCAGTGAAGGCCTGCATTCGGCTTGAGCTGCAAT
>NZ_RZPB01001266.1:0-1043 GCF_003998535.1 Mesorhizobium sp. M7A.F.Ca.AU.002.02.1.1
GTGCCGCCGCGGTGCCGCACAGCGCCGCCAGCAAGGCGCTGGTGGTGGCGATGAACAGGCTGTTCTTCAGCGCTTCGACCAGGAACGGGTTCGCCAGTGCCTTGCCGTACCATTGCACCGAAAAGCCGGTGAACTCGCTGGCATGGTGGCCGGCGTTGAAGGAAAACAGCACCACCAGCGCGATCGGCAGATAGAGGAAAGCGAACACCGCAATGACGAAAGCCCGCATCAGATCAGATCCACCCGGCGCGCGCCCGAAACTCGGGTCGAAATGCGGTTTGCGGCAATCAGCACCTCCACCGAGACCAGCACCAGCGTGATGGCGATGGCCGATCCGAACGGCCAGTTGCGCGATTGCAGGAACAGGTCGACCAGCGCATTGCCGATGAAGAACACCTTGCCGCCGCCAAGCAGCGTCGGGATCAGATATTCGCCGAGCAGCAGGATCATGACCAGCGAGAAGCCGGTCATCACGCCCGGCAACGACAGTTTCAGGGTCACGCCCAGGAAAGTCGATAGTGGCGTGGCGCCGAGATCGGCGGAGGCTTCCAGCAGCCTGCGGTCAAGCCGTTCGAGGCTGACATAGATCGGCAGGATCATCAACGGCAGGTAGCCATAGACGATGCCGAGCAGCACCGCGCCCGGCGTGTTGATCAGCCTGACATCCTCGATGCCGACAAAGGCGAGCAGCGCCGGAATGCCGCGCCCGCCCAGAATGTACATCCAGGCATAGGTCCGCATCAGCAGGCTGGTCCAGAACGGAATGACGACCAGCGCCAGCAGGATCAGCCGCCAGCGCTGCGGCGCGCGCAAGGCGAGATAGTAGGCAACGGGATAAGCGACGAGAAGGCAGGCGAGCGCTCCCACCGGCGCCAGCACCATGGTGTTCCAGAAGGCGGTCGCCCGCGCCGGAAGATTGGCATATTGCGCCAGCGTAAAGGCGGCCTGATAGCCGCCTTCCGGTGCGCGTTCGCCGACGCTGAACACGGCGATGGCGATGAACGGCAGCACCAGGAACACCACCAGCCACGCGGTCGCCGGAC
>NZ_RZPB01001267.1:0-1041 GCF_003998535.1 Mesorhizobium sp. M7A.F.Ca.AU.002.02.1.1
CTTTGACCGTATATATTACAGGTCCGTCAGGAACTTGGCGAAGGTCATGGAGCCTTCGGGCCAAGGGCCGAATCCTGAATCCTCGCTGAGATGCCCGGTCTCGCCGGCGTCGATGAACAGCGAGCCCCAGGCCCCGGCAATGTCCTCGGCGACATCGAAGGCGCAGAACGGGTCGTTGCGGCTGGCGATCACGATCGAAGGAAAAGGCAGCGGTTCGCGCGGGTAGGGGCCGAAGGTCATCAGGTGCCTTGGCTTGATCTTTGGATTGGCGACATCGGGCGGCGCCACGAAAAAGGCCCCGGCGACCGGCTTGCGGAATTGCGGAATGGCTTGCACTGCGGTGGCGACGCCAAGTGAGTGCGCGACCAGGACGACCGGCCGCTCGGCCTCGTTGACCGCCTTGGCGACGCTCGCCGTCCAGTCCTCGCGCACCGGCTTCGACCACTCCGCCTGTTCGACGCGGCGCGCCGTCGACAGCTTCGACTGCCAGCGGCTCTGCCAATGGTCGGGGCCGGAATTGGTGTAGCCCGGCACGATGAGAATATCTGCGTCTCTGACCTTCATGGCGCTGAGATAGCGAGCGGCATCGCTTCGTGCAACCGGCAGAAACGCCACGTTTGATCACAATAGTGAACACCATGTTCGCTTCTTCGCGTCTTGTGTGAACGATGCGGATGGACGATCTGTGGTCAGGAAAAGAAACAGCCGTGCGCGGGAACCCTGACTTTGGAACTGACACGACGTACAATGATCGGCGGAGTGGGGTTTCTCGCTTTGGGAGCTTCATCGCAGGCCGGTCGAACGGAGCATTTGATGAGCGAGTTGCCTTTTGCCGCCACCACCCCGGTCAGCGTTGCCCGCGTCGGGCTGAAGGCGCGCGACGCGGAAAGCCTTGCCGCATATTATCGCAGCATCGTCGGTCTGCAGGAACTGAGCCGCGCCGATGGGGCGATCACGCTGGGCGCCGCCAACCGTCCGTTGCTGGTCATCGAGGCCGATCCTTCGGCCAAGCCGGATGATCCTCGCAGCGCAGGCCTGTTC
>NZ_RZPB01001268.1:0-1038 GCF_003998535.1 Mesorhizobium sp. M7A.F.Ca.AU.002.02.1.1
TTCCTGGAGCGCGCCATGACGCTTGAACTCAGCCTCAACCAGCAACCCGCCCATGCCCGGCAAGGCTCTAGCATCGGCCAGCCGCTGACCCGCCGCGACGGCTTTCTGAAAGTCACCGGAGCCGCGCGCTATGCCGCCGACAACCATCCGCCCGGCATGCTCTACGCCGTGCTGGCGGTCAGCAGCATCGCACGCGGCCGCGTCGCCGCGCTGGATGTCGAGGCGGCCAAGGCATACAGAGGCGTGGTCGAGGTGATGACGCCCAAGAACCGGCCAGCGCTCGCTGCCGATCCGGACGCCAAGGACCATCCCTTCATGTTCCGGCTCGACCTCTTGCAGAACGACCAGGTCCGCTACCCCAATCAGAGCATCGCCGTGGTGATCGCCGAGACGCTGGAGGCGGCGACCGAGGGGGCGGCGCTGCTGTCGCCGCGCTATGAAGTGATGCCGGCGCGCGTTGGCCTCGACGGCGCCGAAAATTTCGTGCCGCGTGCTGTCGGCGTCGGCGGTCCGGCCGTGCAGCACAAGGGCGATGTCGAGGTCGGCCTTAAATCCGCAAAGACGCGGATCGAAGCCACCTACGAGACGCCGGCCCAGTACCACAACGCCATGGAGCCGCATGCGATCGTCGTCGCCTGGGAAGGCGACACACTGTCGATCGACACACCGAGCCAGGGCCTTGCCATGGCGCAGGGCCGCATCGCCGGCCTGTTCGGCATCGCGCCGGAGAACATCCACATCCGCAGCCCGTTCCTGGGTGGCGGCTTCGGTTCGAAAGGCATGATCTCCGGGCCGCAGGTGCTCGGCATCCTGGCGGCGCGTCTCGTCGGCCGTCCGGTCAAGCTGGTGCTGCGACGTGAGCAGATGTACGGGCCGGTCGGCCACCGTGCGCCGACGCGCCAGACGCTGCGCATGGGCATGGATGGCGAAGGGCGGCTGACGGCACTCGACCATCACGCCAAGACCGCGTCGAGCACGTTCGACGATTTCTTCGAACCGGCGGCGGATGCCTCGCACACGCTCTATGCCAGCCCGGCC
>NZ_RZPB01001269.1:0-1037 GCF_003998535.1 Mesorhizobium sp. M7A.F.Ca.AU.002.02.1.1
CTAGGTGTGAGCTTTCGAGAGGTTGTCCATTCGGACCGGACCGAGGAGACTGGAGTTACCACGCTTCAGCATCCATCGGAGGGTCCGAATGAACATCCACAAGAATGCCCGTCTCACACCGCTGCGTCGAGAGGAGATGGCGTTATCGGTGATAGAAGGCGCTTTTTCCAAAGCCCATGCGGCGCGCGTCTATGGCGTGTCGGCCAAGATCGTGGCGCGCTGGGTCGAGCGCTATAAGACCAAAGGGCGGGCCGGCATGGTCGACCGCTCGTCGCGGCCCACCGTCATGCCGAGCCTGACCGAACAGTCCGTGGCCGAGCGCATCGCAGCCTTGCGTCGCCAGCGGCTGACCGGCAAGCACATCGCCCATGAGGTCGGCGTCTCGCCCGCCACCGTCAGCCGGGTTCTCAAGCGTGCCGGGCTGTCGCGGCTCAGGGATATCGAGCCGGCCGAACCGGTCCGGCGCTACGAGCGGGAGCATCCCGGCGAGATGATCCATATCGACATCAAGAAGCTCGGCCGCTTCAGCCAAGTCGGCCATCGTATCACCGGCGATCCGCAAAAGGGCAAGTCGCGCGGCGCCGGCTGGGAGTTCGTCCATGTCTGCATCGACGACGCGTCCCGCATCGCCTTCTCGCAAATCCTGCCCGACGAGAAAAAGGAGTGCGCCATCGCCTTCCTCAAGGCCGCGGTCGCCTATTACGCCAGCCTCGGCGTCACGATAGCCCGCGTCATGACCGACAACGGCTCCTGCTACAGATCAAAGGCCTTCGCCAAGGCCTGCCGCGATCTCGGCCTCAAGCACGTCACGACAAGACCCTATACGCCCAAGACCAATGGCAAGGCCGAGCGCTTCATCCAGACAGCACTGCGCGAATGGGCCTACGCCATTGCCTATCCGACATCCGATCATCGTGCCGCCGAACTGCCTGTCTGGCTGCACAGATACAATTGGCATCGTCCACATGGCAGCCTAAAGTCAAAAACGCCTATCAGTCGCCTCGCCCTGATCGAGGACAACCTGTTGAAGCTCCACA
>NZ_RZPB01000126.1:0-11456 GCF_003998535.1 Mesorhizobium sp. M7A.F.Ca.AU.002.02.1.1
GCGCAACCTCCAGCCCGCCGGCGCCGGCTCCGATGACCACGATTTTCTGCTTCGGTCCTTCGGTCTTGACGATGATATGCGGGATTTCGGCCTCGCGGCCAGTCGCGGCATTGTGGACGCAAAGCGCTTCGCCGCCCTCATAAATGCGGTCGAGACAATAGGTGGCGCCCACGCACGGGCGGATCTCATGCTCGCGGCCCTCCATCACCTTTTTGATGATGTGCGGATCGGCGATATGGGCGCGGGTCATGCCGACCATGTCGAGCTTGCCGGTGGCAATGGCGTGGCGTGCGGTGGCCACATCGGATATGCGCGCCGCGTGGAAGGTCGGGAATTTCGTCGCCGCCCTCACCTCTCCGGCGAAATCGAGATGCGGCGACGAGCGCATGCCGGCCACCGGTATGACCTTGGTCAGCGCCGCATCGCTTTCGATCGAGCCGCGGATGATGTTGAGGAAATCGACCTTGCCGGAATTGGCCAGCCGCCTGGCGATCTCGATGCCCTCCTGTTTGGACAGGCCTTTTTCGAAATCTTCGTCAGCGACCATGCGGATGCCGACGACGAATTTCTCGCCGACCGACGCACGCACGGCATCAAGCACCATGTTGGTGAAGCGCAGGCGGTTGTCGAGCGAGCCGCCGAATTCGTCGTCGCGATGGTTGGTGGCCGGCGACCAGAAGCCGTCCATCAGATGGCCGTAGGATTCGAACTCGATGCCGTCCAGGCCGGCGGCCTGACAGCGCTGGGCGGCCGAAGCATAGTCGGCGACGATGCGCTCGATGTCCCAGTCCTCGATGGTTTTCGGGAATGCGCGATGCGCCGGCTCACGCACCGGCGAGGCCGAGAGCACCGGCAGCCAGTCGGCCTTGTTCCAGCCGGTACGGCGGCCGAGATGGGTGATCTGGATCATCACCTTGCAGTCGTGCTCGTGGCAGGCATCGGCGAGCTCGGCCAGCCACGGCACGATCCTGTCGTCATAGACATGCAGATTGCCGAAAGCGGCCGGGCTGTCGCGCGAGACGATCGCCGAGCCGGCGGTCATGGTCAGCGCCATACCGCCCTTGGCCTTCTCGGCATGGTAGAGCCGGTATCGCTGTTTCGGCATGCCGTCCTCGGAATAGGCCGGCTCATGGCTGGTCGACATGACCCGGTTCTTCAGCGTCAGATGTTTGAGCTGGTAGGGCTGGAGAAGCGGATCGTTGGAGGTCATCGTCTTCCTGCGGTTTCAAATTGTGCTAATGAGCGGCAAAATTCGTTTTCAAGCATGTCGTCCCGCACGCACTCCGGGCGCATGCGACAAGGATTGGGCCCATGATCGATACCAAAACTCTCACCCAGCTCGGTGCGCACGTCGAGACGCCACAAAGCCCCGAAGCAGCGGTTCTGGAGACCGTACCGTTTTCGCGCGGCGACGGGCCGCCGGCGATCGTGCGCTTCACCTGCCCGGAATTCACCTCGCTGTGCCCGGTCACCGGCCAACCGGACTTCGCCCATATCGTCATCGACTACGCACCCGATGCGGCTCTGGTGGAATCGAAGTCGCTCAAGCTGTTCATGACCTCGTTTCGCAACCATGGCGCCTTCCATGAAGACTGCACCGTCATGATCGGCCGCCGCATCGTGGCGGCAACCAAGCCGCTGTGGTTGCGCATAGGCGGCTATTGGTATCCACGCGGCGGCATTCCGATCGATGTGTTCTGGCAAACCGGCGCTCCGCCGGAAGGCGCCTGGCTCCCCGACACCGGGGTGGCGCCCTATCGCGGGCGGGGTTGAGCTCGCCCATCATTCGCACTGATATTGGCTGAGTGCCCATTCGCCGGTCACCGACAACAGGTCCGTGATCTTCCAGTCGCCATCGACCTTCTTGAATTTCCATTCCAGCCGGTGCGGGTTGCCCGATATGACGAAGGCGACGATGACCTTGGCCTGGTCACCGTTGATCGCCTCGAGCGTCTTCAGGCTCTTGTCTATCTCGGCCTTGTCGTAATCGGCATTGTCGAGCGCCATGTTGGGGTCGAGGCACTCGCCCTGCCCGGATTTGCGCAAGGCGTCGCTCTTGTCGAGCACGGTTTTGGCTGGATCGATGAAATGGCTTCGCTCGGCCGGATCGATCTCCAGCCCGACCTGATCGTAAAACGGCCGCACAACGGCGGTCGGCGAGCCCGGCTGGATCGGTGCGGCGGGCGCGGCTTCGGCCGGCGACCATCCAACCGGCGGCGTGGCCGGTTCTGCCGCTCCGCCCGGCGCATTTGCGGGCGGTGCAGCGCTGTCGCTCGGCTGGGTGTCGGCCGGGGCGTTTGCCGGCGGCGCACCCAACAAGCCTTGCGCGGCGGCGCCGCTCAGAGCCGCCAGCAGGCACACACCCGACAGTGCCACGAACCGGCGGTGGGCCATCGCTTCACTCCGGCGTCTGGCCGGCCATGCATTCCAGCGCGCTGAGCGTCCAGTCGCTGGTTTTGGAAGCGATGTCCGATATCTTCCACTTGCCGTCGATCTTCTTGAGCGACCAGAGCATTTCACGTTTGGAATCATCGCCTTCCGGAAACAGGCTGAAGGATGCCGTGACCTGTGCGTTGTCGCCATCCTGCTTCTCAGACAGTTTCAGCGTTTTCGAGACGGTTTTCTGATCGAAATCCTGAGCGTCGAGACCAGGATCGAAATCGATGCAGGCGACCTGGTCCGGGTTCTTTTTCGTTGCCTGGTCGTTCAGGTCGAACAGTTTCGTCACCGGTTCGGTGAACCGGTCCCGATATTGTTCGTCGGCCTCGAACTTGACCGCCGGGGCATAGAAGAACTTCACCGCGTCGGACGCCGGTCCGGCGACGGCTCCGGCCGGCAGGGCTATCGAAAGGGCGGCAACGATCACTGTCAGTCGCATGCAGAATCTCCGGCTTTTGACGGCTTGAGCCTATCAACACCACGTATCCTGCATATCGGCTTTTTTGCGGCTCATGAAGTCCTGCAGCACCTTGTTTTAGCCGTCCAGCCAGACGTTCTGAAGGTCCATCTCGAATGTCTGGTGGACACCATAGTTCTTCACCTTCTTGCTCATGTGGCTGTAGAGCTTCTGCCAGAAGGGCTGAATAATGACGCCCGAATCCTGCAGGATCTGCTCGACATCCTTCATGACCTCGCGTCGTTTCTCCACGTCGATGAGCGAAAGCGCCTGCTTGAGCTTGGCATCAAAATCGGGGTTGGAATATGCCGATTCATTCCAGGCCTCGCCGGTGCGATAGCCGAGCGCCAGCACCTGCACGCCAAGCGGGCGCATGTACCAGATCGTCATCGAATAGGGATATTTCGTCCAGTCGTTCCAGAAGGTCGAACCCGGCAGCACCGTGCGCTTCACCTTGATCCCGGCATCGCGCAACTGGCCGGCAATGGCGTCGCCGGTATTCTTCTGCCAATCGTCCTCGATGGTGATCAGCTCATGCTCGAAGTCGGCCTGTCCGGCTTCCGCCATCAGCTTCTTGGCGCCGGCGGCGTCGCGTGTCTTCTTGGGCAGCGCATAGTATTCCGGATGGATCGGGGCGACGTGGTGGTTTTCACCAGGGGTGCCTCGCCCGGCATAACCGAGTTCGAGGACCGCATTGTTGTCGACGGCCATTTGCAGGGCGTTGCGCACCCGCTTGTCGTCGTAGGGCTTGTGGGTGATGTTGGTGCGGGCAACCAGCGTCGTCGCCGTCGCCACCTCCGATTTCACCAGATCCATCTTGTCGAGAATGTCGATGAAGTCGGCGGGCGACTCGAAATTGAGGTCGATCTCACCGGATTCGAACGCGTTCACGGTGGCGTTGAAATCGGTGCCGTAGTCGACGAACTCGACGCTGTCGAGCGGCGCCTCACCACCCCACCATTTGCCATTCTCACGACGCTTGACGACCGCCTTCTGGCCGACATCGTAGGAGACCAGTTCGAACGGTCCCGTGCCGATCGGCTTCTTGATCGGATCGGCACCGTCGGCATCGAAGCTGCGATGGACGACGAGCGCCGGATAGTCGGTGAAATTCGGGATCAGCGAAATGTCTGGTTCGCTTAACTTCAGCTTGACCGTATTGTCGTCGACCTTGGTGATCGCGCCATCCCTGGCCTTGCCGGTCTTTGCGTCGATCAGCGCGCCGACCCGGGCGGCCATGGAATTGCCGGCGACATTCTTCTCGCACCAGCGGGTCAGATTGTGAGCGACGTCATCGGCGTTGAAGGCATCGCCATTGTTCCACGTGATGCCCTTGCGCACATGCAGCACGTATTCGGTGGCGTCGTCGTTGATATCCCAGCTTTCGAGCAGGACCGGCTCGAAGGTGAATTGCCTGGTATAGCGGACAAGCGGCTCCAGCCAGCAGCGCGAAATGTTCGCCAGTTCCACCCAGTCGTAAGTGCGCGGATCCTTCTGTCCCTTCACCGACATCGAGACGCGCAGCGTTCCGCCTTTCTTCGGCTCTTCGGCCAAGGCCCGATCCGGCACGGCAAGGCCGATCATGCCATAGGCAAGAGCCGTCGATGCGCCGAAGGCGCTTGCCAGCGCCAGGAACTCGCGCCGGTCGACACGACCCGCGCGTGCTTCGACCGCCATTGCCTCGATAGCGCTCGGCACGCGATCGCCACTGCTTCTGAAGAATGCCATTTTTTCCTCCCGTCTGGTTCCCTTTGATCTTGGTTCTTCGCCTCAACTGACGCTGTCCGGCAGCCTCTCCTCGCGCCGCGCGATGAAATCCATCAGGCCATCGGCGATGCCTTCGTCGAGCTTCGGCTCCTCGTAATCCGCCAGCATGTTGCGCGCCTTCTCGCGGCCGCGCGTGTCGTGGTCCTTCGCCCCTTCTGCCTTCCACTGTTCGAACGAATTGAAGTCCATGATCGAGGGCATGAAGAAGGCGGATTCGAAATGTTCCAGCGTGTGCTGGGTACCGAGGAAATGGCCCTGCGGTCCCACCTCGCGGATTGCCGCCATGGCTTCCTTGAAATCGTCGAACGGCAGGCCGCCGGCATATTTGTACCAGCCGATGAGCTGTTCGCAGTCGGTGGCGAATTTCGAATAGCCGCAGGTCAGGCCGGCCTCGAGCCATCCGGCGGAGTGCCAGATGTAGTTGGCGCCGGCGAGGATGGCGGCATGCATCAGCATGTTCGCCTCGTAACCAGCCTGGGCGTCGTTGAGCTTCGACCCGACATGGAAGCCGGAGGTGCGCCACGGCAGCCGGTATTTCCGTGCCAGCGCTCCCATCAGATACATCATCTGCGCCGCCTCGGGCGTGCCGCCCATCGGAGCACCGGTCTTCATGTCCACCGTGACCATGAACTGTCCGTAGATCTGCGGCGAGCCTGGGCGCAGCAGTTGCGTGAAGGCGACGCCCGCCAGCGCTTCCGCATTGACCTGTGCCACAGCGCCCACGGCGGACGCCGAAGTCGAGGCGCCGCACAGTGCAAAGGGTGCGAGGATCAGCGGCTGGTTGCTTCGCGCATAGACCTTCATCGCGTCCAGCATGGTGGCGTCCCACACCAGCGGCGAATTGCAGTTGGTGATCGACACCAGGACAGGATTGTCGCGGACGTAATCCTCTCCGAACACGATGCCTGCCATCGCCATCGTGTCTTCCGCCCGCTCCTTGGACGTGACGATGCCCATGAACGGCTTGTCGGAATGCTTAAGCGCGGAATGGATGATGTGGAGGTGACGCTTCGGTACCGCGATTTCCATCGGCTCGCAAATGACCGAACTCGATGAATGCAGCGCCGGCGCCATGTAGGCGAGTTTGTGGAAATTGTTGAGGTCGGCGAGCGTGCCGTAACGCCTGTTGTTGTCGAGATCGCGAACATAGGGCGCGCCATACATCGGCACGAAGATGGTGTTGTTGCCGCCCACCCGCACCGTGCGCTGCGGATTCCTCGCATTGAGCGTGAACTCCGACGGGACCTTCGACACCAGTTCCATCAGCAGGGCCCGGTCGATCCGCACACGGGTTTCCGAGACATCCGCGCCCGCCGCCTTCCACAGTGCGATCGCCTCGTCGTCGCGGAACTCGCAGCCCACCTCTTCGAGGATCAAGAGCGACTCCTCGTGGATCAGTTCGACCGCCTCATCGGGGACCATCTGGTAGACGGGGATCTGGCGGACCAGCGTCGGGAACGACGTTACGGGAGCTCCGCGCAGGGCCTTGCGCCCCAGGCGGCCGCCACTGCGGCGGTTGGCATGTTCGGTCACTTCGGGGGCCGGTGCGTTCATGGCAACTCCATTCCACTCATGAAGGAGCCTAGCGCGACAAAATGGTGATGTGACGCTGGAAAATCCTGATCTCTTGTATAAGCTCAGCTTATGCGAAGCTTGCGCCACCTTCTGCCTTCGGCCGGCAGCCTGATCGTCTTCGAGGCGGCCGGGCGGCTGTCGAGCTTCACCGCCGCCGGGCGCGAGCTGGGCATGACGCAGGCCGCCGTCTCCTATGCCGTGCGCGGACTGGAAGAACAGCTCGGCGCCAAGCTGTTCCAGCGCCGCCACCGCCAGGTGCTCCTGACCGAGGCCGGCGAGCGCTTCCATGCCGACGTCTCGCTCGGCCTTTCGCACATCCGCAAATCGGCGGAGGATCTGCGCCTGCAGGCGACCGGCGGTCATGTCACGCTGGCCGCCTCGACCGCGTTCGGTTCGTTCTGGATGATGCCGCGCCTGCAGCAGTTCCGTGACGAGCTGCCGGGCATTGACCTGCGTATCCAGACCGCCGACCGCGACCTCGACATCATCGCGGAAGGCATTCCGCTCGGCGTGCGCGGCGGCGCGCCGCGGGACTGGCCGGACTATCATTCGTTGCCGCTGGCTGACGAGGAGATATTTCCCGTCGCCGGCACCAGCTATGCGGCAAAGTTCGGCCTGCCCAGATCCGCTGCCGAATTGGCCACGCACCGCCTCATCCATCTGGAGGAGCCGTATCGCGAGGCGGCCAGTTGGGACGAATGGTTCCAGTCTGCGGGCGCCAATCTCAGCGATACCGCGCGCGGCCTGCGCATCAACGACTACGGCCTGGTGATCCAAGGTGTCATGGAAGGCCAAGGCATCGCGCTCGGCTGGCGGCATCTCGCCGAGCGGCTGCTGGCGTCGGGCCTGCTGGTGCCGGTGACGGATCATGTGCTGAAGACCGGCAAGGCCTTCTATGTCGTCTGGCCGAAGAACCGGGAGCTCAGCGACAACGCCCGCAAGGTGCGCGACTGGCTGGCGGCGCAGGCATAAGTCGTTTTCCACTGATCCACCGCTGGCGCAATTCTGCCCCTCCCGCGCGACGCGAATCCGCCTATAGTGCCGCCATGCCCATCCGCCAGCTTTCCGAAACGATGATCAACCAGATCGCCGCCGGCGAAGTCATCGAGCGTCCGGCGAGCGTGGTCAAGGAACTGGTCGAGAATGCGCTCGATGCCGGTGCTTCGCGCGTCGAGATCGTCACATCGGGCGGCGGGCTGAACCTGATCCGCGTCACCGATGACGGCTCCGGCATTCCCGAACGGGAGCTGGCGCTGGCGATCGCACGTCACTGCACCTCCAAGCTCACTGAGGATATCAACGACATTCGCTCGCTGGGCTTCCGCGGCGAAGCGCTGCCGTCGATCGGCTCGGTGTCGCGACTTTCGATCCGCTCGCGCACGGCAGCAAGCGGCAGCGCCGCCGAGATCGGCATCGAGGGGGGCCGCGTCCTGCCTGTCAGGCCGGCGGCGGCCAATCGCGGCACCACGGTCGAGGTGCGCGACCTGTTCTTCGCAACGCCGGCCCGATTGAAGTTCATGAAGGGCGAGCGCGCCGAAAGCTCGGCCACCAGCGATGTGGTCAAGCGCATCGCCATCGCCTTCCCCGCCGTGCGCTTCACGCTGGCCGGCTCGGACCGCTCGACACTGGAATTGCCGGCGGCGGACGACAGCGCGGAAGGCAGCCTGCGTCGTGTCGCCCAGGTGATGGGCACCGATTTTCCCGACAATTCGATTGCCCTCGACGCGATGCGCGATGGCGTGCATCTGACCGGCCACGCGTCGATCCCGTCCTTCACCCGCGCCAACGCGCTGCAGCAATATGCCTATGTGAACGGCCGCCCGGTGCGCGACAAGCTGATCGCCGGCGCCATACGCGGCGCCTATGCCGACGTCCTGCCGCGCGACCGCCATGCGGTGACGGTGCTGTTCCTGACGCTCGATCCGGCCATCGTCGACGTCAACGTCCATCCAGCCAAGGCCGATGTGCGCTTCCGCGATCCCGGCCTTGTGCGCGGATTGATCGTCGGGGCCATCCGACAGGCACTGGCCGATGCCGGCGTCCGCGCCGCCACCACGGGTGCCGCCGGCATGATGGCGGCGTTCCGGCCAGGGGCCGCATCCTACGGCCACGGCGGACCGGCAAACGGCCACCGCAGCTACGACGCGGCCTACCGCGCGTCGGGTCCGTCCGGCTTCGATCCTGCCCGATCGCCGCAGCGGCCGCTCGATATGGGTTTCGATGGTGCGGGCTTCGAGCAGCGCGGCTTGCGAGAAAGCGAGCAAGCGGCTTTCGATGCCGGTCCGCTTGCCAGCGCCGATGCACGCGCAGGGCAGGATGAAGCGGCCGAGACGTTGCTCGGCGCGGTGCTGGGCGCGGCGCGCGCCCAGGTGCATGAGAACTACATCGTCGCCCAGACCAGGGATTCGCTCATCATCGTCGACCAGCATGCGGCGCATGAACGGCTGGTCTACGAGGCGCTGAAGAATGCGCTGCATTCGCGCCCGGTGCCCTCGCAGATGCTACTTCTGCCCGAAATCATCGACCTGCCGGAAGAGGATGCCGAGCGGCTTGCGCTGCATTCGGAAACGCTGGCCCGCTTCGGTCTCGGCATCGAGCGCTTTGGCCCCGGCGCTGTCGCGGTGCGCGAGACGCCGTCGATGCTGGGCGAGGCCAATGTCCAGCAATTGGTGCGCGACCTCGCCGACGAGATCGCCGACAACGACACGGTCGACACGCTGAAGGAGCGGCTGGACAAGATAGCCGCGACCATGGCGTGCCACGGCTCTGTGCGCTCCGGCCGCCTGCTCAAGGCCGAGGAGATGAACGCGCTGCTGCGGCAGATGGAGGCGACGCCCGGCTCCGGCACCTGCAACCACGGCCGCCCCACTTATATCGAACTCAAGCTAGCGGATATCGAACGGCTTTTCGGACGGCGATAGCTGCGGACGGATTGCGGGCCTATCGCTTCGCCGCTCGAGGTCGGCAGGTCAGGAGGCCGGCCGACAATGTGGTCGCCCGCGATTTTCGCCCAGCGGCCTGAGTAGCGCGATCGCAGCCGCCGCCAGCAGGAGGATCGCACCGGTGATTTCAGCCCAGCCGACCGCCTCGCCGAAGAGCCAGGCTCCTGCCGCCAAAGCGGTCAGCAAATAGCGTGCAGCCGCCAGCAGGAGCGGAGGCGCGTCATTGAGACCGAGCTTGATCGCGGCCCAGGTCAGCACCCAGATCAGCGACATCACCGCGAAGAAGAAGAGGTTGCGAACCACCGATGGGCGCTCAGCGCAGTCCCCGACGATCGACAAGTATCCGATGGATTTCGATCCGCTCCGGCAGCTCGATCAGGAACTCGGCATCGCGGTCCAGATGATGGACTTTGGTCGGTTCGCCTTTGGTAAAGGCGGTCATCGCTTGCATGTCGGCCCAATAGGAGATGGTTGTGAACCACGTCTCGGCATCACGGTCCTCGCGCAGCAATTGGACGCCAAGCGCCGTCTTCTCGAGGGGCGGAATACCCTCGGCACGCAGGTATGGCTCATAGGCGTCGGCGATGTCGCGGCGGGTGCGACCGCGCCAGATGCGCGCGATGGTCGGTGTGGTCGGCATGAGGTTCTCCTTCAGTCAGGCGGACAGCAAACTGGGCATAGCGGACGCCGGCTGTGATCAGCCGTGAACACGAGCCAGGAAATCGCGGACCAGCGCCAGCGCGTCGTCGAAATGTGTCTCGAGCAGCCAATGACCCGCCCCTTCGATCAGATGCAGTTCCGCATCGGGCAGATCGCGATGATAGGCCCTTGCCGACGCCGCGGGCATATAGCCATCCTCTGGCCCCCAAACGATCAACGTGGGCGGATGGTGTTCACGCAAATAAGCCTGGTAGCGCGGAAACCAGGTGAGATTGGCTTCCAGCTTCTCCATCAGACCGACGGCGATCTGCCGACGAACCGGCGTGTTCATCAGTGGCCAGTGAAGATTCCAGAGATCGGGCGGCACGCGCATGGCGACGTCGTCAGCCACTTCCCCGATGAACTCGGCCCGAAACCCATCCTCACTTACCGCGGCCTCGAGCGGACGGTGCTTGCCGGGCGTCTTGTCGGTCCACCAGGCCTTGATCGTGGCGTATTTGGGTCCAAGCACATCCTCGTAGATGTCGCCGTTCTGGATGATCAGGGCGCTGATCCGCTCCGGGTGTGAGATCGCATGCCGGAGTCCTATCTGCGAGCCATAATCATGCAGCCACAAGGCGTAGCGTTGGAGACCGAATTTATCGGCAAGCTTGGAAAGCACGTCGCAATAGGCGTCGAAATCATAGCCGAAGGTGGCCGGATCGGGTGTGCCGCTGTATCCGAAGCCAGGCCAGTCGAATGCAATCGTCCGCCAGCGGTCGGCGAGCGCCGGCATCAGTCGGCGGAATTGGAACGAAGAGCAGGGATAGCCGTGCGGCAAGAGCAAGACAGGTGCTTCTAACGGCCCTGCCTCGCGATAAAAAATGGATAGATCATCCAGTTGCATGCGTCGGTGCGTCGTTGCACCCGGCATTCGGACCTCCGTCGAACAAACCTCGGCTAAACGCGTTTGATCGAGGGATCGTTCCGAATGGGGGAAGCGGACGGTCGGCAATATTCATCTCTTCAAATTCACCACGATGACACCGCCCAGCGCCAGCGCGCCGCCGATTATGCCGAGCAGAGTGGGAACTTCGCCCAGCCAGAAGAAGCCGATCAGCGCGGACATCGGCGAGACCAGATAGAGGAAGTTGGAGGCACGTGCCGCCGGCAGACGCGACAGCGCGGTCGCCCAGGCGGCATAGGCGATGAGGCTGGGCACGATGCCGAGAAAGATGACGGCGCCGAGGCCTGCTGTGTCGGCGACCGCCGCCTGCGAAAAGGCCGACGGCAGGAAGGGGGCCAGGCACAGTGCGCCGAGCACCATGTTCGAAGCCGAAATGGTCAATGGATGATGGCGGGCAAACAGCGGCTTCTGGACGATGGTGTTGACGGCCGAGCACAAGGCCGAACCAAGCACCAACAGAGCACCGGTGTTGAACGACAGGCCATGCCCATCGGCCATGGCGATGATGCCTATGCCGGCGAAGGAAATCACCGTACCGATCCAGGCCACGCCTGAGAAGCGCTCGCCCAGCAATGCCATCGCCATGATGGCGGTGAAGATCGGGCTGACATTGATGATGAAGCCGGCGGCACCGGCCGAGACGGTCAGTTCGCCGAAATTGAGCATGACG